>NZ_JAUBTO010000133.1:0-23570 GCF_036702495.1 Microcoleus sp. C2D2
TAATTGGGTCAACAGGTAAAAGATGAGTAATTTTACTCATTGACAATAGTGCTTTTAGCTTAACTTGTGAGTAATGACTACCGGGGATTAATCAGGGGCGATCGGCTATGAGTTTTCATGAGTTTTCATGCTCTTTTATGTCTTATATATGCGATCGCCCATCAACTTTTAGCGGCTGTTACTGGGCAAATTCCACTTTGCCGACGATCGTGTAAGAAATTTGGCGTTGCTGAATTGAGGTATGATAACTGCTGTCAAAGGATGTTTTGGCTAGCCGATTTGCCTCGTTTGAGCGCGATTGAAATGATACGATGGATAGGGAACCGGAACATCCCAAAACTTAAGATAATGAATTACTAACCTGATTGAATGTTTGAGCGTTTCTCCCGACTGGAGAATACGCCATGTGTCTGGCGATGAAGTCTGGCTTGCGTAATGTCGTAGTCGCGTATTCTCGCCCTCTACTCTGGTCATGTAAGTTTTACAGATAATAGGGTCTCCATCGGTCATAAACCTGGGGTAAACTGGCCATCCATCTGTGATATAAAAGTAACATTTCCAATTGCCAACTAGCTCCCATAGTGACCGAAAAGTTGTAGCACCATGAGTTCCCAATACCCATCCTAAAATCCCTGGCTGAAAGTGATTTACTGCCGTCGCTCACCACATATTATTTTTTTTACCAACAACAGTTAACACTCAACCATTGAGTTTTTCCACCCCTCCTTCTACAGTCAACAGTCAACAGTCAACAGTCATTAGTCATCAGTCATCAGTCATTAGTCAACAGTCATTAGTCATCAGTCATCAGTCAACAGTCAACAGTCATCAGTCAACAGTCAACAATTCCGGAGGAGTGCAACCGGAATTGATAGGATTTCTCGGTCTCGCGTAGGTGGAGTTCGTTTGTGTAGTTTGAGGTCAAAAGCGATTTCAATCGCCGACTATGAGCGAGGAGTTTTTAACAATTAAACCACCCGATAAACAAAACTCAGAGTTGCCCAAACATTCACATCCAAAGCCCAATTATCCGTCGATATCCCCACTTTCTGCACCCCCGGAATGCTAGCGGCGTGCAAATCTTCGAGCACCGCCCGCACCACATTTAAAGGATTCAACAACACTCGAATTGGCAGGGCATCCCTCGTTTGCTGCATTTCGGCTTCTATTGCAGCCAGAGTTTGAGCGAAGGGTTTCTCACTAAATATAATCACAGTTTCCGCAAGCCCGATCGGCCCAGATACCGCCCACCCAATCGCCCCAGCCGCCGGCACGGTCAAATTCTCCCCAGGAGCGATCGGCCGCGACATCCCCGCCACAGAGTCTTTGCCCTCAGTGCCGAGCACTGACAGCCGTCCCGCGCTGTCAGAGCAAAACACCGCAAAGTAAACCGGGCGATCGCTGTCGTTATACAATATGCACCGACTGCTGCTGCTTTTGCTCATACTTAGTATAGGAGCGTTGGCTGATTTCTCGCTTTCCCCGGTCAGCGGTTCCAGGCGGTAAGATTTTTCGGCCCGCACCGGTTCCCGCTGTGCCACCACCCGCCCTTGCGGTTCGGTAGTTGCCAGAACCGCCCGCACCTTGAGGCGCGAAGACCCCTCATTGATTGTCAGCCGCAGCAACTTCCCAGCCTGCAGCGCTTTCAAATGCGGAGTCAAGCGCTGCACCGCCACCTTGACTGCTTCTCCCCCGTCGCCCTGAGTATCGGGAATCAGCATTTGAGCCAAAGAAAACAAACCGTAACGCCTTTGAGACAAAGCAGGCTCGTGAGGCGAGACTGTTTCGGCTAAAGTCGTTTCCGGGACTCTGCCGAACCGACAGTCAGCGGGTTGCTCGCTGCCTACCGCCACAACTTGCGGCACAGTCGCAAAGGCGCTGGTGGCGTCCACCCGCTCGATGCGTTCCAAACCCGAGTCCAAAGCTACTGTCAAACCGATGTTTCGCGGCAATACCCGAATTTCTTCCCTCACCAGTTGGCCGACTGTTAGTTGCCCGTCTGTTCGTGAGGGCTTGTCTAAAACTTGGGCTTTAGCAGACAGGCCGGTGCGTCCCCGCAGCAAAAGCCGTGAAGCGTAGCTATCCCCCAGGGAATCCCCCGCTGAGGAATCTAAAGCAAACACAGAACCCCCGGAGCACTCCAAAACCCCGGGCGACAACCCGCCCAGCCACAAACGCACAGTTTTGCCGCCATCTTCCACCGCCGTCACAGCGCCGTCAGATGCCGGGGAATTCAACATTAAATTTGAAAAATTCACCGCCGGCGCGGCTGTTAAATCGTGATGGCGAATTTGCGGTTGCTGCGATAACCCCGACAGTTGCTCGACATTACCCGCCGCGCGGCTGAAACAGACGCTGAAGCTGCTAGCGGGAGTTGCCCACCACAAAGTTTGGGTGAGGGCGTAGGTAAACAAACCTGCGGTAAATCCGTTCCAATCTTGTTCCGCGGCGAGTTGGGAATTCGCGCCCGCGACAAGTACGGCGGCGTCCGGACGGAGATTTGGGCGGGAGCTTAGGCCTTCGGCGAACGTTAATTCTGCGAGGCTTGGCTGCCCGACGGTGGGGCGGGGGCGGGAGCGAATGCGAAAGTTGCCGTTTTTGGGGAAACCCGGATAGGGGTAGCTGGTGTCGAGGATGGCGATCGCATTTTCTGTCGCGAGCTCACGAACCAACAGCAGCAGCGTTTCCTCTAAAATATCGTTCACCGCCCGATTTGCTAACAGCGGCACAACATCATCCGCCGGCACCAAACTGTTTTGCATTATTCCCGGAGACTCGCCCAAACTGACTCGGCTACCGCAGCCGCTAAAGTGAAAAACTACCACATCACCGGGTTTTGCTTGTTCGCTCAAGTGAGTCACAAAAGCCGTCTCGATATTGTCCCTCGTAGCTTGAGCGTCAGTCAAAGTCAAAATGTCAGACGGCACAAACCCAAACCGATATATCAGCAGTTCTCGCTGCAAATCCACATCCGTGACGCAGCCGTGCAGGGGCGAGTCTGGATATTTGTCAACGCCTACCAACAAAGCCAATTTGCGGGCTGTCGGCTGCGCTAAGGCTTGGAGGTAGCGCGAGCCCAACCGCAGCCACAGGGCCTCGCTGATTCCGATGGCGCCCAGCACCCGGCCAGCTTGCTGCAAAAATTCCCGCCGCTTGAGTCCCATTTTTAAATAACTTTAAATTTTCAGTTTTGAATTTTTAGTTAAATTCCCCTGAATAATTTTAGGGGATTTAATTAGGTTGTGAGTGTTTAGTATTAAGAGAATTTTTAAGTTTTAACTTTTGAGTTTTAGGTTTAAACTTTAAAATTTACAACTCAAAAGTTAAAATTCAAAACAATTCAGAATGCCGCCAACACCAAGCTTCAAGACTTAAATCTCGTAACTGAAAATATTCATTGCCTTGGCTAATTCTGCCGCGACTTCCGGCCGAGAAAACTGCGGCGGCGGCAATTTTCCAGCGCGCAGCATTTCCCGAACTTTGGTTCCCGACAAATGCACCCGCTGTTCGGGAGTGCTTGGGCTTGTTTTAGTTGTAGCCATTTGTTCCGTCAGCGTGCAATAGAAAGCGTGCTCGAATTTCATCGGCACAATTCCCAATTCTCCCGGCTCAAATTCATCAAAAATATGTTGGGCATCGTAAGTGCCGTAATAATCGCCAACTCCAGCATGATCGCGCCCCACGATAAAGTGAGTGCAGCCGTAGTTTTTGCGGATTAAAGCATGAAAAATTGCTTCTCGCGGCCCGGCGTAGCGCATCGCCGCCGGATTAATTGCCAAAATTACGCGCTCTTTTGGATAGTATTTTTCTAGGAGAATTTCGTAGCAGCGCATCCGCACGTCAGCGGGGATGTCGTCATCCTTAGTCGTCCCGACTAGCGGGTGCAGGAACAAGCCGTCTACTGTTTCTAAGGCGCATTTTTGGATGTATTCGTGGGCCCGGTGGATGGGGTTTCGGGTTTGGAAACCGACTATGGTTTTCCATCCTTTTTCTTTGAACAGTATTCTCGATTTCGCCGGGTCAATTTGGTATTGGGGAAACCGGACATCTAGTTCGCGTTCCAGCAGCCAAACGTCGCCTGCGAGGTTAACGGGTCCGGATTGGTCTACTACCTGGACGCCCGGGTGTTTGAGGTCGTCGGTACGGTAGACGTTGAGGGCTTCTTCTTCTTTGCTGTAGCGGTATTTTTCTGCAAGTTCCAAGATCCCGGCAAAGTCGCCCGCCGGGGTGTCGAGGCGCACTAAAGTGCCTTCTTTCAGGGTGTCGGCGACTGCTTGTGTTACCGAGAGGGTGATGGGAACCGACCAAGGAAGACCGTTGGAGAGGCGCATTTGTTTGACGACCGATCGATAATCAGCTTCGTTCATGAACCCTTTGAGGGGACTTAGGGCGCCGATGGCGATCATTTGCAGGTCGGAGATCGATCGATCCGAAAGCTGGACTCGCGGCAGGGACTCTGCTTTGTCGAAAAATTCTTGTCTTTGGTCTAGTGTGGCAATGCGGTGGACCAGGATGCCGCCGTGAGGGGCAATGCGGTCTGAATGCTGGCTCATGTCGATTTGAAGTTGTGGGTTTTAGCTGCCAGAGTATATCCTACCAAAGTATTGTTACAATTAATTAATTTTCCTCACTAAGTCGGCACACATGGTTTTGAATGTTGGTATTAACCATAATTTATTCCGCCACTCATGACACTTTATAATTTATTAGTGAAATCTATCGATTTCTGGCAAAAGCATTCAGGATTGAGCAATCTCAAAACTCATACTATTTATTCTAAAATCCTCGACTCTGACTCTTTAGTTATCGATTTAGGCGCCAATGTCGGTCAATTTAGCGAAGCGATAACTCGCGAATTCAATTGTAGGTGTTACGCCATAGAAGCAGTTCCTTCTGTGTATTCTCAACTCCCAGAGAATGGCTTAGTTAAAAAGTTTAATTATGCTATATCAGACCGAAATGAGCCATTAAAAATATATACTTCAGATAATCGAGAATGTAACAGTATTAGTCAGGAAGCTGCTAGTGTCTACGGCCTTCAGGGAGAAATATCAGTGGATGGTATCACTTTAGAAACTTTTCTGAACAACCAGAGAATCGAGTTAGTTGATTTGTTGAAGATAGATATTGAAGGTGCTGAAGAAGCCGTTTTTAACTCAACTAGCGATGCCACGCTCTGCAATGTTAAGCAGATCACTATAGAGTTTCACGATTTTGTGCCAGGTTCTATTAGCACTGAGGAAGTTAACCAAATTACCAACAGGTTAAAAAGATTGGGTTTTATCTGCATCCCCTTTTCATACCTGTTCCCTGACATGGATACCTGTGACTTCTTATTTATCAATACGAATCGATGTAAAATTCCGTATAAAGACTGGCTGGGTTTTCAAATGATTAAGTTGCTTCTAACACTAGAAAAAACTAAGTCGTCTCTACTCCGTTCCGCTGGAAAGCGCGAACAAAGTATTGCCAATTAGCGCGGTGAATAAATCGACGGCAAAGTCGATCGGAATCCCCTTCAAATCTATCACTTTTAATTCTCTACAATCTGCTCTGGCATGGCAATCAAGCAATTTAGTCCCGGGTCTCCCAGATTCATTCCTTCGCAGACTCAGGACGTGAGTAATTCTCCAATCCCAAATCCAAAACCCAAAATCTAAAATTGGCTGACCATTTTTTCATGAATCATCTTTATCTGTGACAATTCTTCCAGCAGTCCCTGCGGTAGGGGAATTTTCACAGCTTCCAGCATACTTTGAATCCGATGCCTGCAATCGTGACGGGCTAAACTCTCAACATAGTTGCGTTTGTATATAGAATTAAGCCTCACCTCGTCCTGTAAAAGTTCATTAATGAATTCAACACTTTTTTGCGGGTCATCGGGCAACTCAATTGTAGCATCTTCCCAATTCATCAACTCATCCATTAGAGGTGTAGTTGGACGCTTCCCAACTACCGCACCGCCAGTCGCAGTACCATAAAACCAACGCTGTGTAATAAACGAGTAAGGAAACTGACGCATACCAGGATAGGGATAGAGCGTGTCAAATGCCAAGGTGATTTTGCTATGTCTGAGAATGTGAAATAGCAGCCGACTATCTGGCTCGTCTTTACGCATTTCGTAAGGCAATTTCGGAAATTGCTCTTCTGTTCTGGGCGTAGTTTTATAGTAAATTTGTTCGGAACCAGGTTGATTGAATTTATTGAAAAACACAGTGTGATACTGTGAGGGTATCCGCCCGAAGCTTGTTAAATCTATTGAACGCTTGAGTTGACACGAACCCTCACCGAGAACATCAGCAGCAAAAGGGATCAGCGATACTGGTATACCAAAACGTTTTTTCAGTTCATCTATGACTTCTGGAAGTGCAACGAATAAATGATCTAAATGATAGACATTTTTTGAATAAATTTCCGGTGCCCAAGAATCGAAAATATAACCGATGACAACATCAAAACTCTCCCTCCACTTAGGTATACTTGAGAGTAGTTCCAGATCGGCTCCTGATATCCCAATCATCAGTAAAACATTGGGTTTGTCCGACAATTGAGGTAAAAGTGGTAAATTATATACACCTGTAGTAGACTTAACAGCTTTACGGACTATTCGACCGGCTAGCGGATAAAGTGTGTATGACCACTGGAATACATCGCGGGCAGATGGGACCAAAAGTTGTGCGTTGCAGGTTCGTACAACAATATTTTCTAAGTCAAAAACTGTGTCCCAGAATACATTTGAGATTAAAGCCCGTGAAGAAAGTACAAAAATATTCATAGCTCGATTTGAATTTTATTAAATGAGTCTGCTGATTATACCAAAGACGAGGGGATTAGGGTACATTCAATCGTCCTGGACGTAACAATCCTATGAATACAACCACGAGGGGATTGCCCCTACAAAAGGCTATATGTAGAGGCTTTGCGTTCAGGACTGTTTAATTAAATTTGAAATGCCAATTCCCTTGAATCGAGTTCCCAATTTACCTAGCTACTAGCTAGCAAATCTAGCCGATCGCACTTGCAGTGGGTGAATATATCCGGCTATCCTGAACAAATAACACATCTATGGTCTCAATGTCAATATTAATTATGATTTTTTTACAATATGTATTTTGCCGCGCTCGTCGCGATCGCGTCTAGAAAGAGCGGGTTGATAAATGCTAAAGTCCCTAGGATTTATGAACCTTTTCCTTCTTCCTCCTTCCCCTTCTTCAGACTAAACATTTAACCACTCAAGGAGTATTCTGGGCGCCGGTAACAGAATAATTAACAAAAGCCCGATCGCCAGCAACCCCAAAAAATCCCGCCGATTATCCAATTCGCTGACATCATTGAGCGCCGGTTCGTCGTTTAGTGGCGTCAACAACAAAATAATCGCCCACAGCAGCAAACCCTGTTCCAAAAAAGAAAGCAGCAGCATAAAAAGTCTAGCAAGTTGCCCGATCGCCATACTCGCTCGCTGGCCGAACATCGCGTGCACGATGTGCCCGCCATCAAGTTGTCCCACCGGCATCAAATTAAACGCCGTCACGATCAAACCCAAATAACCCGCCACCGCTACCGGATGCAAATCGATCGCAGTTTCCGCATTCAAAGCACCGCCCAAGGTTAACTTGCTCAAGAGAGTCATCAGCAGCGAAAAATTGGGTTTGAAAGACTCAAAATTTAACATTCCCGACTTGTCTGACAGCGGTACAATAGTCGAATGATTCAAACCCCAAATCAATAATGGCAGTGTCGCAACTAAACCGGCAAGCGGCCCGGCAATGCTAACATCAAATAAAGCTCGGCGGTTGGGAATTGGACTCCGTATTTGAATGAATGCGCCAAAAGTTCCCAAGAAAAAAGGAATCGGAATAAAATAAGGCAAAGTCGTGCGAATTTTGTAAAATCGGGCAGCTAAATAGTGACCGGATTCGTGAATTCCCAAAAATGTAATTAGAGAAAGCGAGTAAGGCAAACCCTGGAGCAATATTGACGGGTTGGACTGCAAAGCTTGTTCAGTAACTCCGACCATTCGCGCCCCGACAAGCGTAGTCGTAAACACCGCGATCAAAAGCAAAGCTAATGCAAAAAACGGCCGGGTTACAGATTCGGTTTTGACAGGAGTTTCCCCTGATTGGTGGCTGGGATTGGGAACTATGGCAAAAAAAGGTTGGCCGCTCAAGCTGTTTTGAAATACTACTAAAAAGCGATCGCCAAAAAGCCTCTCCACATTCTCCCGAATTGCCTGATAAGCCGCCTCGGGGTTCGTGCGCAACTGTCCGCGACAAATTACAGCCTGCGGCCGAAATTCTAAATCTCGCAAAAAGTATATTGACCAAGGAAAACAATTGCGCAAACTCGCTTCTTCCGCTGCATCTATCGGGCGCAGGGGCGGTTTTGGCTTTGCAGGTTCAGTCTCCGAGTCTGCTACCTGCCCAACAGTTTCGCCGGTAATTTTCTTGCGCCCCAACTGTACCAAAAACCAATACAAAAAAGGGCAAACCAGAAAAGGTATAATTACTAACTCCGGCGGTACTGTTTTGCTCGTGCCGTTAACTAAAATCCAACCGCTCCAAATCAGCGCCGGCGCCATCATTACCAGCCACAGCAGCCATACCGGAGTTCGGGTGATGCGGCTGGTGCCCTTCTGCAACAAGAAGTATGATATCAGCCCCAATACGAACAACCATAGTAAAAAGAACATAATATTTATCCCATTCCCTTCTGAAATACTTCCTTGAAACAACAGAGTTCAGTCTCCAAACAACCCAGGCCCGTGCTGGACAATATCTTTGCTTTCCCGCCTAACCGAGATACTCTGGGTGCGACAGCTTATTTCATTGTAGAAAACCAATCGAACATCCTGGTGGATTGTCCCGCTTGGGATGAGATTAACCGAACCTTTTTGCTCGCGCGCGGCGGTGTGCGACTGCTGTTTCTCACCCACCGCGGCGCTATCGGCAAGGCGCGGGAGATTCAGGAAGCCACCGGGTGCGATATCCTGATTCAAGAGCAGGAAGCTTATTTGCTGCCGGGATTGAAGGTGACGGTTTTTGAGCGAGAATTTGCACTGAGCGATCGAATGAAAGCATTTTGGAGTCCAGGCCATTCTCCGGGTTCCTCTTGCCTTTATGATAGTCGTAGCGGTGGAGTGCTGTTTTCGGGCAGACACTTGCTCCCCAACCGAGAAGGTGCCCCAGTACCGCTCAAGACGGCAAAAACTTTTCACTGGCCCCGGCAAATTAACAGCGTCAAGTCAATTATCGATCGATTTTCGCCCTCCACTCTGCAATATATTTGCCCCGCTGCCCATACTGGTTTTTTGCGATCCAAAGGCTCGATCGATCGAGCTTACGAGCAATTAACCAACCTGGATTTAGCCGTTTGTTTGCAGTCCAAACCCGACCTCTAAATGTATGCTGCAACATCAAACAATGGTTTGACGCGCTAATTATAGCGGTAAGATGCGCCCCTTCTTGGTGTCAACTTAAGACTGGAACCATTAATAAATATCGGTTTTACCTGACTCTAGAGCCCCCTCGCATCCCCCTTAAGAAGGGGGACGAAAGATCCGACTCTTCTCCCCCCGGACGCGAAGCAGGCGCCGGGGGATCGAAGCCTAACAGTCAAACAGCAGACCGCTATTACGTTTAACCTGTTTGTTGACACGAAGAAGGGTCGCGGTTCGGCGCATCCTAAATTATTCTTCAGTCTCAAGCCAGAGGGAGGAAAGTTTGTATAGTGGCCGTTACAACCACCGATTCTTATGGAAAAAACCGAAAAACAAAAAATGCTCGCCGGCGAATTGTATTTAGCGGAGGATGAGCAATTGATTTCAGAGCGCCTGCGAGCCCGCCGCCTCGCCAGAACCTACAATTCTACCCGCGAAGACGAACCAGACAAACGGTTAGAAATTATCGCGGAATTGTTCGGTGCAGTCGGGCCGAAAGTTGAAATCGAGCCACCTTTCTACTGCGACTACGGCAGCAATATTTATGCTGGAAACGGATTGTATATGAATTTTGGCTGCGTGATTCTCGACTGCAATCGAGTTAACATTGGCGAAAATTTATTGTGCGGGCCCCGGGTGCAAATTTACACCCCTTTTCACCCCACGGATCCGGAAATTAGACTTTCTGGCCGAGAGCTCGCCGCTTCCATTAATATTGGCAATAATGTTTGGATTGGCGGTGGCACTATTATTTGCCCAGGAGTCACTATTGGCGACAATAGCACGATCGGTGCAGGCAGTGTGGTTGTCAAAGATATTCCCGCAAACGTCGTGGCGGCGGGGAATCCTTGCCGAATCATCCGGCATCTACCTTGATGTGGTACGATCGACACAATCGTGCGATCGGCTCTTCGGAGCTTAACCCAAAAATTTTAGGTATTAGAACAGCCGATTTGAGATTTTCCACGTAAAATCCCCGAAAAAAACCGTGGAAGAAATGTAAAATCTCAAATCTCAAATCCCTTAATTTCTCGTTCCCGGTTTCCACACTACCAAGCTTTTCTTATGACGACTGCCACAGTTTATCCCAACGCTCCGGATCTCTGCACCGACGACTACATAGCAATCGGTTTAGCTACCTGCTTCATCAAAGAAGAAGGCGAAGTTTTTGAAGTGCAAGTAATCGAAGCTATTCCCTCAGCAGCTTTGGAAGCAATAGTCAAAGGAATTCCCACATCCTATTTAATGGCTTGGGGGACGACTTTGGGAGCAGTGCTCGACGGCGAAACACCCAAAATGTTGCCAGAAATCCCGACATCAGCTCAGTTTAGCGAAGAATTTGGCTTTCGGGCGATCTCCGCTGCCCGCACTTACAAAATCCGCCCCCAAGCTCAACTTCACATTCCCTTGGGAACTGTTCGCAACGACTTTACTTATTCCTTAGAACGCAAAAGAGTGCTCAACTCCGAGCGCATCATTCGCACTGAAGACAATGTGAAACAGCACGAACACACTCACAAGGTTCTTTAAACAAATCGCGCAACTGGGGCCATTTAGCAGAGCCTCAGCCAGCGGATGCAGGGAAAATAGTTGTGAGTTTCGACCTGTGAATTAAAGATTTAACGAGCTTTTCATTCATTAATGAAGGAAAAGCTTTTAATATTTCAATATTAAGACTAACACCAAACATCTCAAAGTAGGCTGTACCGCTGCGCGTGCACCTTACCTGATAAGACAAACGCCGAACATCTCAACGTAGAGCGATCCCTGCGCGCCTCACCTAGTCAACATAAATTATTAAGGACTGTTAAGAAAAGTCTTAAATTGTTGATTAATTTTTTTAATTACTAGAAAAGATAGTAGAATTTTTTATTGCAGTTTAACAGTGTGAACCTGCTGGCGGGAAAAAATTCAAAAATCCCGGCAATTATTCAATGCTAGTAGTTTCAGACTATTGGCAGGCTGGGAGTACATCGCAGGTGAGCTGAGGATTTCAATCTCACAAATTGGTCAAACAATGGGAAGCTTTGCGAGAGTTAAGTGGTGGAAATTAACTCGACTATTGCCAGGGGGATTTAAGGGCGAATACTATCTTCCCTACAAAACTGCGCTGTTAATTTTGGGCATAGCAATTCTGGCAGCTAGCATCACTGGTTGTATGAGCTATCAAAGCGTTCGCCGCTTGATTATCAACAATTTAGAGCGCAATGCTTTGTTAGAAGTTAGGGAGGGCGCGAACAAGATCGATCGCTGGATCGGCACTAGAAAGGCTGAGATCGAAGTCCTCGCCAACACTCCTCCGGTTCGTTCGATGGATTGGTCAGTGGCAGAGCCTTATTTAAAATCGGAAGTAAATCGACTGCAAGAATTCCAGCATTTGGCATTAATCGCTCCCGACGGTTCTTATTTCACCACAAAAGTCGGCAGAGCCTGGATTAATGTCAGCGATCGCTCACACTTCAAAAAGGCAATGGCTGGGGAAGTATATGTTTCAGATCCTACCATTTCTCGCACGCTCAAAAAACAAAGTATTGTTCCCATTTCGGCTCCGGTGTGGTCAAATTCGGCAAATTCTATAGATAAAACAGCATCCAAGCCGATCGGAGTAATAAACGGCGTCATTAGCATCGACCGAATTGCCGAAGTAGTAGGAAAGCTGGAATATGGGGCAGGCACTTACGCTTTTATTATCAATTCTCAAGGAGTGCCGATTGTCCATCCCGACGCTCGGTTAATGGGAAATATCGACAATCCGGCTCCCAGTTTGTTAGAGTCGGCAGATGTTAATTTGACGAATGTAGCTCGGGAGATGGTTTATCAAAAAACGGGCATTTTGCTGACTCAAATCAACAACGCCAGAGTTTATGTTGCCTATCTTCCTTTAGAACAAGCTGAATGGTCGATCGCCGTTGTAATTCCCCGCGACAATCTCGAAAAAGAACTGCTCCCCTTCAATATACTAGCTGTAGCCGCCGCCGTACTTGCCACCGCAGCTATGTTCTCCGCAATTGTGGCACTCAAGCTGTTTGCCCTAAATTGCATTCGCACTCGCACAGAAGCCCTTCTCCACCGCTTGACCGGTCGCATTCGCGCTTCCTTGCACCTCGATCGCATCCTGCAAACTACAGTAGACGAACTCGGTACTTTGCTGGAGCTCGATCGAGCAATTTTCGGATGGTACGACCCCCGACAAGATACTTTAGAATTTGGCTGGGAATATTGCCGGGAAGGTGTGCCCGGGGGCTTGGGAATCTTCGGCGTTCCAGGAGGGCCATCTGGAGATTTAGCTGCACGGCTTCACCGCTGTGAAACAATACTGCTATATAAAACCACTGCCGCTGATGCCACAGCGTCTGAGGAACGCGCCCATATCGAACTCACAAACAGCCACTACGCAGCAGTACCTGTACTAACTCAGACTAATCGGCTCGGATATCTGTTCGCCTGTGCAAACCGGCGGTTTGCGACTCCCGACGAGGTGGAAGTTTTGGAAGCAATTGCAGACTCGCTGGCGATCGCAATTTCCCAATCCCAACTCCACGGGCAAATTCAAGAAGAACTCAAACTTTTGGAAGAAGTATTCGCCAAACTTAGAAGAGCCGAAGAGCATTTAGTACAAAGCGAAAAAATAACAATGGTGGGTCAACTTGCCGCCGAAGTTGCCCAGGAAATTAATAACCCGATTAACTTTATTTACGGCCGCCTGATTCACCTCAACGATTATATCAAAGATTTGCTTAATATCATTCGCCTCTATCGCGAACAATATCCCGAACCTGTGCCGGGAATTGCCAAAGAAATAGAGGCCTGCGACCTAGATTTTATCAGCCAAGAGTTGCCGCAAATTCTCAATTTTTTGAAAATAGGAGCCGATGGCATTCGCCAGATAGTCATTGCTTTGCGGAAATTTTCGCTTCCTGACGAACCCAACAAAGAACACGCCAACCTTAATGAAAGTATCGAAAATATTTTGCTGTTGCTAGCGAGCCGGATGGAACCACAAATATTAGTAGTCAAGGACTACAATAACCTGCCGCCAATTTTGTGTTATCCCGGTCAACTGAGCCTGGTATTCGCGAGTCTCCTCAGCAATGCTATTGATGCTGTTAACAGTATTGAAAACTCTGCTCAAATTATTACAATTAAAACAAATATTGTCGAGGATTCTCTAGGTAGGTTTATTGCAGTATCGATCGCCCACAACGGCTCCCGAATTGGGCCGGAAACTCAAGACAGAATATTTGACCAGTTTGACCATACTAAATCATTTAAAAATTTTACCGGATTGGATCTGTCGGTTTGCTATAAAATTATTGTAGAATTGCACGGTGGCAGCCTTACAGTTGAATCTGGGCTTCAATCTCCAATTAAATCTCAAACTGGGGGCGGTGCTGAGTTTATGGTAAAATTGCCGATCGTTTGATATCGCATCTTGCCGCCAGGGAAACCCGTCGCAAATCAGGCCAGCAAGCTCGGCGAAAAGCTTAATGTCGGTTTGTAGTAAGGACTTTAGTGCTGATAAAACGGACGACTGAAGTCCTCACTACAAACCTGATTATCATTTTTAGGACTAAGGCCAACTGTCACACATAAGTCAGCTTGTATGGTGCGTCAGACTCGGTTATTGGACGATTATCGAGGGTGTCAGGTTCCGGGGCAGACTACCCATTGTGCCAGTTGGCCTTAGTCCTGATTTTTCAACCAAACTTGATATAATAGGATTAGGAAAATAATAAAGGTGCAACCACAGCAAACAACCAACCTCCCATTACCAAGACTTCCGCAACAATTAATAAAATATTTCGGTTCATTTTCAAATTAAGAGCGATCGACCAAAGAGCGAATTTTCTTCCACCAAACAGCCGGGGAATCCTCCGGGCGATACGCGGCATCAAACATCGACAAAATTAGCGGCAAACCCCCCACCTTCGCACTCATCAACAAGTGCATTGCCAGACAAAACACCAATACTGCCCAACCAGAAGCGTGCAAATAATACCAAACCTGGGTCAATTCCCCAGCCGGCAGCCATTCTTCCTTAACCATACTGCCAGAAGCGAGCGAAAAAGTCAGTGCTAGCAACATCAACGTATTCACAATCCGGTGCAAACTGTACCACCAAAGCGGTTTTCCCAACTGCGTTAGTGTTCCAAAAGAATCAGGCTGCACCAAGCGTTTTTGACCTGTATGGAAACTGTACAATGCAAAAGCCGGCATTACTCCTAACAGCAACATCTTGCCAAAAGTGCCGTGAATCCCGATAATATCTGCAATCCGAGGCACGGGGACTTTGCCCAACCGCCCATCGTAGGTGTTGTAAACCACAAATGCGCTCAAAATTGCTAAAAGGGCGATCGCAGCATTAACCCCGTGCAGTAACCTGAGCAGCAGTGGCTGGTACAATCTAGATTGCGGCATCGTTAGTTCTGCTACTTGATAAATAATCTTTTACATAATACAGCTAAGCGCCGATTTTTTCAACCGCCAATTGTGAAATAAATGTGAGCTAAAAATGAAAGAAATATGAGAAAAACGCAATTTTATAAAAGTTTAGTGTAAAATAAAAATGTCAAGAAAAACACTTTATTTATAACACCTAAGACTTTACAAAAATGGATGCAGCCACTACCATCTTACTTTCCTTGGGACTAGCAGCAGATGCTTTTGCTGTCGCTGTTTCCAGCGGTTTAGCAATCAAACACATGAAGGTGAATAAAGCTTTAAAAATCGCCTTATTTTTCGGAGTCTTTCAAGCTTTAATGCCCGTCATAGGATGGTTGATCGGTCTTAGTTTTAGTTTTTTGATAACACCGATCGACCATTGGATAGCTTTTGGGCTTTTGAGTTTCATTGGCGGTAGAATGATTTACGAATCGCTGCAAAGCGAAGAATGCGAGAAAAAGTTTAATCCCTTAGATACGGGGACTTTGATAACGCTGTCGGTGGCGACGAGTATCGATGCCCTCGCAGTTGGTCTGGGATTTGCTGTCCTGAAAGATTCTATTGCTCTTGCGGTGACTGCGATCGGATTTATTACTTTCTTTTTAGCCTTTGCAGGCGTGTTTATCGGACACAAGTGCGGTAACTTGTTTGCTAATAAAATTGAGATATTGGGCGGAGCAATTTTGATTTTTATTGGCAGCAGAATCTTGTTTCTGCACTTGACAGAATTGCCATTAGTTATCGGTCATTAGTCCTTAGTCAGTAGTCATTAGTCCTTAGTCCTTAGTCAGTAGTCAGTAGTCATTAGTCGAACAGTGACATCAGAGTCTCGGGTGGCTCCAATTCCCAATTCCCAATTCCCAAATGCTACAATAATAATAATAATATTGCGTTAAAGGATAAAAATTCCGTGCTGAAACTTTACGGCGGAGCCCGCAGCAGGGCGTCAATAGTCAAGTGGTATCTAGAAGAAATAGCGGTTCCCTACGAATTCGTGATGCTGGATATGCAAGCAGGGGCACACTTGCAGCCAGAGTATCTCGCAATTAACCCGATCGGCAAAGTACCGGCAATTGTTGACGGAGATTTCAAACTTTGGGAATCCGGCGCAATTCTGCTGTATTTAGCTCAAAAATATGGTAAAATGCCCGAGACTTTGGAGCAGCAAGCTGAAATCGTGCAGTGGGTCACGTTTGCTAACGCTACGTTGGGGCCGGGAATATTTACAGAAGCAACTCGCGATCGCGAAACTCCCCGCTTGTTAAAACCGTTAAATGAAATCTTCGAGAAACAGCCGTTTTTAATGGGCGATGAATTCGGTGTCGCCGACGCAGCAGTCGGGTCAATTTTAGCCTACATTCCAATGATGCTAAAACTAGACCTTACTCCTTATCCGGCCGTTGTAGATTACATCAAGCGGATCTCAGAAAGACCGGCATTCAAAAGTGCGATGGGCGGTAGCTGAGGGAAGGCACTACAGGGATTTTGCCACGGATACACCGATGAATTATCGATCGTGAGTCAGGACTCAGAAGTCCGAGGGCAGAAGGCATTCGGCAGAAGGAAAAAACTTAATAGCTAAAAACAGGGGCGATTTGTAAATTGCCCCTGTTTTTAATGAAATCAAACTTATCTGAATCCTACAGCCGCCTGCCAAACAAAAGCCAGCAGCAAGAAAAACACGGGAATGACCGGCAAAACATTAACCAAAGGCTCAAAAATCGAATAAGCTTCGGGCAGTTTTGCTAAGAGTAATGCAGCTTCCATGAATCAACCTACCTATCCAACACAATTTTCATAATTGTCGCATATCTTCACCGCAGGCAATCATAATCGATCGACTCTTGGTGCGAGCCAGCCGGCAAACTCTTCAGTAAATCGATCGGCCAAAATCGCCTCCCGCATCCTCCCTGTAAAGCGAATCAACTCCGTGACATTGTGAATCGCCAGCAAAGTATACCCCAGCACTTCGTTAGCCCGCGCCAAATGGGCCAAATAAGCCCGACTGAATTTTTGGCAGGTATAACAAGGACAAGACTCATCCAGCGGAGCAAAATCCTCCCGGAACCGAGCATTTTTCAAATTCCAGCGTTCCCCACCCACAAAAGCCGTCCCGTGGCGGGCCAGCCGAGTCGGAATCACGCAGTCAAACATATCTACGCCACTCGCCACCGCCAGCGCCATTTCCCGATAAGTCCCAATCCCCATCAAATAACGCGGTTTATTTGGCGGCAACAGGGGCGCTGTCACCTTCACAATCTCCGCGATCAAATCCCCCGATTCCCCGACGCTAACCCCGCCGATGGCGTAACCGGGCAAATCCAAATCTACCAACTGGTTCGCCGCGCGCGATCGCAAATCGGGGAAAACGCCCCCCTGCACGATCCCGAACAAAGCTTGATCCGGACGCGAGTGAGCTTGAATGCAGCGTTGCAGCCAGCGGTAAGTGCGATTTGTTGCCGCCTCCACCTCCTCCCGCGTAGCGGGGTAAGGGGGGCACTCGTCAAAGGCCATAATCACATCGGCGCCCAACTGATTCTGAATTTCGATCGATCGTTCCGGCGTCAAATTAATCATGCGGCCATCGCGGGGAGAGCGAAAAGTCACCCCATTCTCCGAAATAGTCCGCATTTGGCTCAAGCTAAACACCTGAAAGCCTCCGGAATCCGTCAGCATCGGGCCCGGCCAAGCCATGAATTTATGCAATCCGCCGGCGCCTGCGACAATCGCTTCCCCCGGCTGCAAGTGCAAGTGATAAGTATTTGCCAAAACCATTTGAGAACCCGCCGCCTCAAGATGTGCCGGTGTCAAGGTTTTGACATTAGCTAGCGTCCCCACTGGCATAAATTTAGGCGTTTCCACAACACCGTGGGGAGTGGCAAAAACCCCTGCACGCGCTTGGGTATGGCTGCAATTAGCTTGACATTTAAAAGAAAATCCCGTCTTGTCTTCAGTCATTAGTCCCCGACGATCGTTAACCGCTACTCGGCCGTCCGTGTTATCTAATCTATTGTTGATGACATCGCGACAAAAAAAACCATGACCCCGCCCAAAAACGGAGACAAGTTTCCGACAATCGTCGTGGAGGGCAAAAAATTTTAGACCTTAGTTCTACTTCCCAGATTCAAAGCTGCGAGTAAATCTAAAATCTAAAATCTAAAATCGACTGACTGACGATTAAAACGGGGAATCATCCTCATCCAATTGCAGATCCCAGTTGCCGGAGAGTACCTGATCGACAACCGCATCCAAAGCCGCAGCATTTAAATTCCGGGCGACTTGCTCTTGCAAAGGATTGGAGAGGGGAATTAAGCGCAACTGCCGTCCGTCTTGAATCAAGTCAAAATAAGCACCATCTTCAGGGGACTGTTTCAGTTCCAGGTAATCAAAACTATACACGTTCAAATAAAGCGCATGGTTGGCAATCAGGGTAGAACGATGGGGGTTGGCGAAGACTTCGAGCACATACCCTTCCCCTTCGCTGTAAATCTGGCCATCTTGTATGTGAAGGTAGCGGACACGTCCTAAATCAAACAGCAATCTTTTGATATCGCGTTTGTTGACGACAATCCCTGTATCGATGATGCAAGGAGCAACTACCCTGTTATTTAATTGGTCGTGACTCATGGAGTAAAAGCCTCTGTTGTAGTATGTTCCCGTCTTGGAAATCAGGGAGTTAGCTAGAATTCTTGGTACGGGAAACGCGGATCTTGAGTTTAGTCATTTTAGATAGGGAGCTTCGGGCTCGCTGTCGGCAGAGGTTTTCCGGGGAAAAGAGCGGGCGACAGGAGGAATGCCCAATCCAAAGGACTAGGGTGTTACAGCTCCAATTCTGGCACACGCTAAGGGATTGACAACTGCATACCAGATGAAAAACTTTCAATCTTATGGTGGATGATAAATTGGTTCGGTCTACGATTGACTTTTTCCGGAATCAAGGTGCTGCCATCGCAGCCGCAGTCGCTTTTTATACTTGTTTGCCAGTACCGATGTCTTGGACTTTGGAGTTTCGGGGCATTGCTCGCTTGGCACCGGCGATCGGGCTTTTGATTGGGGGGATGCTGGGCCTGGCGGATGTTGGGCTGCAGTTGTTGGGAATGCCTGCTCTGACTCGATCGGCCTTGGTGGTAGTCTTGGGCATCGCGGTGACTGGCGGGCTGCACTTAGACGGGGCCATGGACGCGGCGGACGGGCTGGCTGTACCCGACCCGGTACGCAGGCTGGAAGTCATGCGGGACAGCGTTACAGGGGCTTTTGGAGCGATGGCTGCGATCGCGATCGTGCTGCTGAAAACTGCCGCTCTCTCGGACTTGAATAACTATCGGTGGCTGGCTTTGATGGGTGTGGCGGGTTGGGGGAGGTGGGCCCAACTGGTGGCGATCGCCCGCTATCCCTATCTCCGGGCCGAGGGTAAGGGAGCTTTTCACAAAGAATCGATTTATTCTCCTTTTGATTTTATCCCCGGAGTGCTGTTGCTGCTGAGTTTGAGCGTGGTGCAAGTTGTCTTGGAGGGCGATCGGTGGCTGTTGGCGGCGGGGATGGCTTTGGGGGGAAGTGCGATCGGAATTTTTGCCGGAGCCTGGTTTAACCACCGTTTGGGCGGCCACACGGGCGATACTTACGGTGCTGTAGTCGAATGGACGGAGGCTTTGTTGCTGTGTCTGTTGGCAGCTTTGGAAGGGTAAGTGATGCCATGTTGCCATAGTTTTAGTGAAGACTTTAGTCCTCAATTTACCAAATAACGACGGTTCTAGCAGGTGGAAATCCGCACTCAATAGCAATGGTTTTCATCCTGTCTGCCTTCAAATGCCACCCTAGATTAGATATAGCAAACCTCAACTTTAATGAAAGCTCTGGGATACTTTATTGCTGCGATCGTCCTCTGAATGTTAATTTTAGCTTGGTTCGAGATAATCCAAACAATCCGCAATTGGGAAACGAATCTGTTAGCATGGGAATTATTGATATCTCTCATCTATTCATCTGCGTGAATCAGCGTCAATCCCTTGTCATCTGCAGTTAACAAATTCTCTTTTTTTTACCGCAGATGAGGGCAGATTAACACAGATTAACGCAGATGAATTAGATCGAGTCCGGTTCTAACATCGGTGATTGTTGACTGTTGACTGGATTTTACTATTCCGATGCTACCGGAATTTATATAAATTGTGCAAGTGTTTTTGATGCTGTAGGGGCGGGTTTTACCAATAATCTTTGACCCACACAAACAATCTCATAAACCGGCTCCCCACAACTAATAACCTATATCAACCTTGACTTTTATCAAAGGAAAGAATGTACATTGAGGTTTACCGTTTAGGGGCGGGTTTATGGGATTATTGTTTTTGGCGTAGATGGTTGGTAAAATGCGCCCCTACCATCGCGCAAATTATACAAAAACCTACCAATCCAACATGATATAACCACACAAAATGAATGGAAAAGGCAATTTAAAATTTTCCATTCATTCTCAATTTTTACGCTTTCGGCTCAACCCAAATCGTCACCCCCTCTACCCTCAAACCTTTGCCGCGAGTGCCGCAATATTGGCCGTTAGCAGTAACAGGAGTATCGCCCACATTTTGAATGTGAGCCGTATAAAATACATCATACTTATCAGCTTGCGGTCCAGTCAGTCGCGCGGCAAATCCCTCAATGCGCTTAGCTTGACCCCGGAAACCGGCCAACTCGCCTTCCGAGATCCAAGCAGTATCGCCAACTCCTTCAACGTGAGCCATGTACTGCAAATTTAAACCGGGAACGGGAGGCTCTATTTTAATTTGAAATCCTTCGACGCGGCGGCCTTGAGCTTTAGTGCCTGCATATTCTCGATCGCTAAAAGTTCGATCCCCAATTCCTTGAATGTGCGCCAACACTTTTAAACCCACAGGCGCCACTGTTTGGGAACTCGCAGACGGCGCGATCCAAACTTTGATACCCTCTATTCTCAATGCTTTGCCGCGAGTGCCGCAATATTCGCCGTTGGAGGACACGTCGGTATCGCCGATATTCTGAATGTGAGCGCTATAAAATACGTCGTATTTATCAGCTTGCGGCCCGCTCAACCGCACCGCAAATCCTTCAATTCGTTTCGATTGACCCCGAAAACCCGCCAATTCTCCCTCGCTGAGCCAAGGAGTGTCGCCAACACCTTCGACGTGAGCCATGTACTCGACATTTAAGCCGGGAATTGGCGGATCGATATTAATTTGAAATCCTTCGACGCGCCGCCCTTGACCCTTAGAACCCGCGTATTCTTGAGAACCGAAAGTTCGATCGCCAATTCCCTGAATGTGCACTAAAACTTTGATTCCCAAAGCGCCCTCTACTGCCACCGCTTGTTGAATGTCCCGAGGTGCCCCAAAGACAATGTTCCCCGAACCCGTTGTCGGGAGGGACTTAGGTACTTCCACGCTGGGAACAATAATCACCTCGTGCATGGGGGCCGAAGGTGCGGGGGATTCCAAAATCTGGATCGGTGGCGCCACTGCAACTTGTTTCGGCGCCACATTTCCCGACGGGATGATAATCACTTCTGGCAAGGGTTCGGCGCTGATTTTTTCTTGGGGCGCTGCTTTCGATCCGGGTTCGACTTTAGCAGGTGCTGCTTTTACCATCTCAGCAATGGTTAATTTGCCTCTGGAAATGGCGACGGCTAATTGTTTGCCAAAAGCGGCGCTGACTGTTTCTTCGAGGATTACCCACTGTTCGTCGTCTAATTTGTCTTGCTGTTCCACCAAGGCCAGCACTGCGGAAACTGGGTGTTTGCCACTGACTAAGGATTCTGCGTCGGAATGGAGTTGAGTTGGGGTTGATTCGGAAATCGCGCGGTGCAGTTCGCGGGCTTTGGCATGAACTGATTGTAAGGGTGTGAAGTCGCTTTGTTCGCGGTGGGCGATCGCCAATACTCGATCGATCACTTTCAATGCTGCGTCGCGGATGGATGCTTTACCTTCGGAAGCTGCTGCAGTCTCGACTAAGTTTTGAATGTCTTTGAGGGAAGTAATTTCCCCTGGGGCGATGACCGAGTTGTTCGCTTCGAGAGCTTGTTTTTGCACAGCCGCAAAGTTGCGGCTGTAGGCTGCGACTTCTTCAAGCAAGCTGTCGGAGGGAGGAAGGCCGGAGTCTTGCAGTTGTTTTGCTGCCATTGACAGGCGATCGGCCAAATTAGCATATGTTTCCGATAGTCTGGCTATTTGTTGTAACAAATCTTTATGAGCTAGTTCCATATGTCTGGCCGTAAATATTTAACTTGCTGATTATAGACGCTGAGCGTCTTCTGAAGGTATAAGGCAGTAGTCATCAGTCATTGGTCATTAGTCAGATATTCCTTGAAGATTTTTCCACTCTGTCGCGCGAGGGCGCGAGGGCGCGAGGGCTGGGACACTCGGACACTCGGACACTTGGACTCTCCCATCCCCCGCGTGATCGCCGTCACACCAGTCTAAATACTTAGTCACACTATGCGACTCCCGCTGTCACCCCTGCCCCCTAAAAATGTCACACAAATCGAGCAATAGCCGTCACTGCAAGTACAGTTAAAACGTTTGATACTGAGGCGTCAAACAATAAAGCGCAGAAATGTTATGGTACTGATTCGCGACCTCGCCCAACAAGCTCTCGCTCTAGGCTATCTAACTATTGAAGCAGAAAATCAACTGCGGCGGATGTTAACTACCACGAAGTATGACTTGGAAGACTTAAATGCTTTTATGGCTTTGCAACTAGCAGCTATGTCCGGTTTGGTGAAACAAGAATCTCGCGAGCTGAAACAATTTGAAATCTTTGGCGAGACGCGATCGGAAACTTCCTGTTAGTAATTAGTTGGCTTTTGATCTGTTCAAATTAGTAAGGGACATTTCTATGATGCAGATTCGTGAAGTTGTAAAACAAGCTATTGCCGCTGGATATCTTAGTTGGGAAGCCGAACATGAAATGCAGCAGATTTTTTCCTCAGCTAAGTGTGATTTGGAAGATTTGAATGCTTTTATGAGCTTGCAGTTAGCTGCAATGGCGGGTCGCGTGAGGCAAGAATCTTTGGAATCGATAAAAATGTCAAATTTTCATGAAAAAAATTAATCAGCTTTCTTCAGTCCTCAGGCTAGATAAATATTAACTTGTCGCTCAAAAAAATGCTCCTAGGAGAATTTAATTGTGCTAATTTCTAGCCGGAACTAATTAATTTCAAAAATCTCGCTATTTGGGTTCGCTCGATCTTGAAAAAAAATCCACTCAAATTAAAATAAATATTTAAGTCTCTACTGAGCACTTTAGTCCTCAAACGCAAGGCTTGGATAACCCGAGCTGTCAAGGTGTAGTCAACGTGTTTGCGTCGTAACCGTTGAGCATTATTCTTGAGATGTTATTTATTATTAATTGTCTATCAAATGGAGAAGATTTGTCGATCGCCCGAAGCAGAGATTTCAAGTGTTTGAGCCACTTTTTCACCACCTTGACAGGTCGAGATTGGATGAGTGCCAACAATTTACAGCGTATTCCCAGTTTATGAAGTAGGGACAACCGCCGGATCCGGTGTCCCTACGGCGGGGATATAGCTAATATTATGTACCCTCAATCGACCGCAATCAAATTGGTTCGTAGTGAGGACTTTAGTCCAATGGCACTGAAAAAGGCTTAATCACGCCCGCAGTTTAGCTTTCAAGACAGAGCGAGGTTCCTGCATTCGAGGATA
>NZ_JAUBTO010000134.1:0-22924 GCF_036702495.1 Microcoleus sp. C2D2
ATTAGTCATTAGTCATTAGTCATTAGTCATTAGTCATTAGTCATTAGTCATTAGTCATTAGTCATTAGTCATTAGACTTGTAGGGTGCGTCAGGCTTTCGTTAGAGAGCGACTATTAATGGTTTAGACCTCAGACGCACCATACTATAGCGGTTCGATCGCGTGGTGAGGTATGGGGGCGAGTCCTATGCCTATGCCCTGTTTGGCCAATGCCCAATGCCCTGTTTGGCCAATGCCCTGTTTGGCCTATGCCCTGCGCGGGCCAATGCCCTATGCGCTATGCCCTATGCCCTATGCCCAATGCCCGCGAGATCACCTCATGTTACTGAGAAAGGCTATATATGTGTCAGTTGCGTAAGTCCTAAGAAAGTAAAAAATTAAGGGTAAAATGTATGGCTTACAGCGATTTTAGTTTGGCAAGCGTCAAAAAAGCTTTGAATTTAACGATTTCGCCGAGGCAAGATTTGTTTTCGGCCGTACCTGCTTTAGAATGCAGCAATCATTTAACAGAAACTTTAGCTTATAATATTCCTTTTGCTCTGGCGAGCAATACGGAAAAATCACGCTCAGAAATGATTATTACGCCGATTTTGCTGGAACTTACCAAGCAGTTTGCCGATCGCATTAGTTTGTTTTCGGGAGTCGATTTTACGGTTGATAGCGACTTGGGATTAAACGGCAGTTGCCATTTTCTGATCGGTCGATCGGTAGAGTTCCTGATTGTTAGCGCCCCGGCGATTTTAATCGTTGAGGCTAAAAAGGAAAATATTAATGCTGGGTTGGGTCAGTGCGTAGCGGAAATGTATGCAGCTCAACTGTTTAACGAACGGGAGGGAAATCAGGTATCGAGGATTTATGGGGTTGTGACAACGGGAGAAATTTGGAAGTTTTTAATGCTGGAAGGCCAATCAGTTCAAATAGATTTATTGGAGTATTTTTTGAATGAGGTTGATAAAATTTTGGGAATTTTAGCGATCGGCATTCAAAATGGGTAATTGGGCGAGCGAAGCGGAGGGATGGGGCATGGGGCATTGGGCATGGGGGATTGGCCAAACAGGGCATTGGGTAATAGGTAATAGGTAAGCAGTAAAAACAAATCTAAAATCTAAAATGTAAAATCTAAAATCGTATGACTCAAGATGCTAGACCTGCTGCTAATTGCAATTTTGGGATTTCTCGGCAGTTTCGGTCACTGCGCCGGGATGTGCGGCCCGCTGACAATGGCGTTTTCTCTTTCTAATTCCCGCAACGATAAATTAGCTGCTTTCCGCTTTCATTTGCTGCTAAATTTGGGGAGAATTGCTGCTTACGCTTTGGTTGGTGCTGCAATTGGCGGACTGGGTTCGGTGTTAATTGCTGGCGGACTTTTGGCCGGTACGGGTAGCGAATTGCGGCGGGCGATCGCACTTCTGACGGGCACCATGCTGATTTGGTTCGGAGTAGTGCAAATTCAACCGAACTTGCTGCCGCGATTGCCGCTGCTGCACCCAATGTCGCACGATCGAGTCGGACAAGCAATGAGCAAGCTTTCGGCGCAAAAAAACTGGTGGGTGCCGGTTGCTTTGGGTTTGCTTTGGGGTTTGATTCCCTGCGGTTTCCTCTACGCCGCGCAGATTAAGGCGGCGGAAACCGGAAACCCGGTTTTGGGTGCCGCGACGATGCTGGCCTTCGGACTCGGCACGCTGCCAACTATGCTGGGAGTGGGTTTTTTTGCTGGCAGATTGAGCGCAAACAGGCGGAGTCAACTCTTTCGGATGGGTGGGTGGGTGACGGTGGCGATCGGGATTCTTACCTTGCTGCGAACTGATGAAATGGTCGATTTTACCGGCCACGCAGCGCTGCTGTGCTTGATGCTAGCACTGTTGGCGCGTCCCGTTAGCAAGTTTTTGCCGCAACTGCTGCGCTACCGCCGCGCCTTGGGTGTGGGCGCGTTTGTCCTAGCAGTCGCCCACACGTTTCATATGCTGTATCATACGCTGCAATGGAATTTTGATGCTGTGTCCTTCATGTTGCCGCAGCACCAGTTGGGAATGGCGGCTGGGATGCTGTCGCTGCTGTTGATGCTACCGGCGGCGGTTACAAGTGTCGATCGCATTCAAAATTTTTTAGGCAAGCTGTGGCGAAGGCTTCACCTGTTAAGCGTTCCAGCTTTCTTGCTGTGCGCTGTACACGCCGCACTCATCGGTTCCCACTATCTCGGCGGCTTTGAATGGAAGTTGCACAATCAACTGCTGACAGCCGTGTTAGCCGCGGTTGCGGTGTTAGTTATGTTTGTGCGATCGCGTTTATTTTGGTCTATTTTATCACTGGAGAAGTTCTATGTTTCGCCTGTCAAACAAAAGTAAAAGTTTGGGATTGTTAGTTTTTTTGGGATTGCTAGTTGAAGCCGCAATTCCCAGTGCGCCGCAGTTAAACTCGATTTCAGTTTTAGCGCACGAAGTCGAAGTATCCGGGGATGTAGCCGCTACCTTTCACCTAGAACCCAACCACAATCCCCGCGCCGGACAGCCTGCGAGAGTGTGGTTTGCGCTAACTCGCAGGGGCGGTCAAATTATCCCCCTAGAGCAGTGCAATTGCAAACTGGCTGTTTATCCGAAAAATCGTAAAGATGGGGATAAGCCGCTGATGCAGCCGCCTTTAACCGCCATATCTGCCGAGAAATATCAAGGGATTCCGGGGGCTAATATCGTGTTTCCAAAAGCTGGGATTTACGAACTTGAATTGAGCGGAACAGCCCAAAACAAAGCTAATTTTAAACCCTTTAAACTGACTTATACAGTCACGGTTCGCTAAGATAATCTTTCCATCACCGAACATAAATCTTGTAGGGGCGGGTTCACCGACAATAAATGCCTAACACCCACAATCTCATAAACCCGCCCCCACCCAACGGCAAATCATAATCTACCTATTTTAACATACAAGAAAATACAACCGAAATCTGTATAAAACCTTAAAAATTGCCAACTCTACAAAATATCAGAAATTTTTACACTACATTATAACCAGTGTCCATTATGGAATTTGTGCAAGCTAACCTCTCTTGAACTGACCAAAGGATATAACCATGGATATATTATCTAACACCGTGGCGCTATCGCGGATGCAATTTGCCCTAACCGCCATATTCCATATGCTGTGGCCAGTTCTGACTACTGGAATGGGGATTTATCTGGTAATTGTTGAAGGAATGTGGCTGAAAACTCGCAATCCCGACTACTACCATCACGCTCGGTTTTGGTCTAAACTCTACCTTCTAAACTTCGGTATAGGAGTAGCTTCAGGAATTCCAATGGAATTTCAATTTGGCACCAATTGGGCACCCTTTTCTGAAGCTGTTGGCGAGTTTTTTGGCAGCATTTTGGGATTTGAAGCTTCAATGGCATTTATGCTAGAAGCCGGCTTTTTAGGAATTATGCTGTTCGGTTGGGAGCGCGTTAACCCCATCGTCCATTATTTCGCTACAATCATGGTAGCCTTCGGCGCTAACCTATCCACAGTGTGGATTTTAGTCGCTAACTCTTGGCTGCAAACTCCTGCAGGCGGAGAAATGGTCAATGGCAAGTTTATTGTCAGCGATTACTTTCAAGCAATTATGAACCCGTCCGCATTAAACAGCATTCTCCATATGTTTTTTGCGACGTTAGAAACTTCGCTGTTTGTCATTGGCGGCATTAGCGCTTGGTACATTCTCAATAAGCGCAACGAAGCCTTTTTTTCCAAGTCTTTAAAAATTGCCATAGCGACCGCAATCGCCGTTGCACCTTTGCAGATATACATCGGACATTTGAGCGCCACACAAGTTTATCACTATCAACCCGCTAAATTAGCAGCAATCGAAGCTAAGTGGGAAACCTCAACAGCGGGAGAGTCAGCAGATTGGACTTTGCTAGCTTTGCCTAATGAAAAAGCCCAAAAAAATGACTGGCAAATTAGCGTGCCCAATGGCTTAGGATACGTTCTGGGATTCAAACAAAAACTCTCCGAACCCGTACTCGGATTGAAGGAGTGGAAGCCAGAAGATAGACCCCGGATGGTGGGTTTAATCTACTATTGTTTCCGCATCATGTCCGGCATTGGATTCTTCTTTTTAGGACTGATGCTGTTCAGTATAATTCAGTGGATGCGTGGCAAACTTGCTGCTGAAAATATCGGCAGTCAACCTTGGCTGATGCGCGCTTGGGTATTGGCTGCTCCCCTGGGATATATTGCTGTAGAATCTGGTTGGATTGTCCGCTGTGTCGGCAGACAACCCTGGGCTTTATACGGGCAAATGCGCACTGCTGACGCGGTGTCAAACATCCCCGCCAGCAATGTTTTAACTTCTCTCAGTTTCTTTGCAGTTATTTACAGCTTTTTGTTTGTTTGTGCCTTGTATTTTGGCAGCCGAATTATCCGCCAAGGCCCTAATTTAACTCTGCCGATGCCCGGTTTTGACAATAAACCCGCAATCGAAACTCAACCCGCAGAACACATTCCCGAGCGACGTCCCGTAGAAGCACAACAATAGGAGATTTTATGCAAGCTTTGGAGCATTTTCTCCCGCAAGTTTGGTTCGTAATTTTAGGTATCTTTCTCTTGCTCTACGTCATGCTAGACGGTTTTGACTTAGGAGTAGGAATCTTGTCTCTAGCTGCTGACGACGAGGAACGCAGGGGCATCTTAATGGCCAGTCTGGGGAACGTTTGGGACGCTAACGAAACGTGGCTGGTTTTAATGGGAGGCGCTTTATTTGGCGCATTTCCCCTCGCTTACGGCACGATTTTGACAGCGCTGTACATACCGATTTGCCTGATGGTTTTTGGTTTGATATTTCGGGCTGTAGCCTTTGAATTTCGCGAGCATTCTAATCGCAAATTATTCTGGAATTATGCCTTTGGTGCTGGCAGTTTTTTAGCAGCTTTAGCTCAAGGATTTGCCTTGGGTGCGGTGCTCGAAGGCATTGCGGTTGACGAAGCCGGTCACTTTGTGGGTACTACTTGGGACTGGCTGGATTGGCGATCGATATTGGTTGCTTTGACGCTGATTCAAGGGTATGTTTTGATCGGTTCAACCTATCTAATTATGAAAACGGAGGGCGAACTGCAAACAAATCACTACCGCACGGCTAAAATTGCGGCAGTGACGACTTTAATTGGAGCAGTTTTAATTACGATCGCCACTCCGGTATTTTATGAAAGTACGAGAGCGAGGTTGTTCGAGCAACCGCTAGTTTATATCTTTGCTGCTATTCCTTTGCTGGGACTGCTGTTTGTGGGACTGCTGCTGAAAAGTCTCGCAAACAAAGAAGAACGGACGCCGTTTATCTGGACGATTCTAATTTTTGTGCTCAGTTTTATCGGCTTGGGGTTGATTGTTTTTCCCTACATTATCCCCACGCAAATCACGATTTACCAAGCTGCTGCTTCGCCCAGCGCGCTGGTGTTTATGTTTGTGTTCATGGGCTTTCTGCTCCCGATTATGATTTTTTACAACATCTACAATTATGTTGTGTTTCGGGGTAAGGTTGTCGGCGGCCACTACGGGAAATAAAGCATAATAAAATCGCAGATGCACGCGAATGTACGCAGATAAGCTCAACTCTATATCCGGGTTTATCTGCGTATATTTGCGGATAAATTACAGATTATTGTTTTCTGATACGATCGCACACAACTTACGCAACCATACTATACATAGCGTAAATAGTGCGGATTAGGGAAAGGAACTGGTTTAGGATTAGCTCTGGCACGTCATGCGCTTTGAGATTTAAAATTTGAGATGGCTCCCACGGATGAGTCCGGGAGCTTGCGATCGCGATACAGAGCTTTTTTCAAATATCCGCGGATGAATCCAAGGGATTGTGACCAAAGTGCTTTAGGTCAAATAATAGTTGATAAACCTGGGGAAAAAATTACAGTTAATTCTGTCCATCGCCAGGGTGCAAAGTTTGCGACCCCCATATTTGTCAAATAATAAAATACAATAGAATGGAAGAGAATGTTTGAATTTCACTGTTGTATAACATACTGCGGAAATTTTTTGATTGCCAACCGTAGAATAAGGGTTTCAAAGCTCCAAGGCAATCCAGCTACCAACAAAAAATCGAGGGTGTCAGACTACGAACTAAAAACTGTCCGGACTATTGGTATAAGAGAGGATCAACCAGTTATGGATGCGATCGCAAATTTGTCAGGTTATCTGATTACAGAGAAACTTTATGTAGGTACGCGTACCCTAGTGTATCGAGGCATCCGTACCCGTGACCAATACCCAATCGTCGTCAAACTGCTGCGAAACGAATACCCCACCTTCAACGAGCTCGTTCAGTTTCGCAACCAATATACCATTGCCAAAAATCTCGACTTCCCTCACATCGTCAAAGCCCTGACGCTGGAAGTATACCAGAATAGCTATGTCCTAGTAATGGAGGACTTTGGCGGAGTCTCCCTATCTACTTATCTCAAAACCGCAACAAATGAAACCAAACCATCTCAAGCTTTACCTTTAGCAGAATTTCTCCAAATCGCCATACAACTAACAGACATTATTCACTATCTCTACCAAAAGAGAGTCATTCACAAAGATATTAAACCCGCTAATATTCTCATTAATTTAGACACAAAAAAAATTCAACTAATTGACTTTAGTATTGCATCCCTCCTACCACGAGAAACTCAAGAAATCCAGAATCCCAATATTTTAGAAGGAACATTAGCCTATCTTTCCCCCGAACAAACAGGACGGATGAATCGAGGCATTGACTATCGTAGTGACTTTTATTCCCTAGGCGTGACTTTTTATGAATTGTTGACAGGAAAGTTGCCATTTATCTCTGATGACCCGATGAAATTGGTGCATTGTCACCTCGCTAAACACTCGATACCGATCCATCAAATTAATCCTGAAATTCCCTTAATTTTATCGCAACTTGTGAGTAAGCTGATGGCCAAAAATGCCGAAAAACGCTATCAAAGTGCATTAGGACTCAAGCACGATTTAGAAATTTGTTTAGTTCAGTTACAAAAAACAGCCAAAATAGAATTTTTTGAACTTGGAAAGCGAGATATTAGCGATCGCTTTACTATCCCCGAAAAGCTCTACGGTAGAGAAAAAGAAGTCGATCGACTATTAGCTGCCTTTGAGCGAGTCAGCCTGGGATCAACGGAAATGATGCTAGTAGCAGGTTTTTCGGGAATTGGGAAAACCGCCGTTGTCAATGAAGTTCATAAACCCATTGTCCGTCAGCGCGGTTATTTTATCAAAGGCAAATACGATCAATTTCAGCGCAACATTCCCTTCAGTGCCTTTGTGCAAGCCTTCCGCGACTTAATGGGTCAACTGCTATCAGAATCGGATATCCAACTGCAAACATGGAAAACCCAGATTTTAGCAGCAGTGGGAGACAGCGGACAAGTATTGATTGACGTGATTCCTGAGTTAGAAGGCATAATTGGCGCTCAACTTCCTGCAACAGAATTGTCAGCAAGTGCCGCCCAAAATCGCTTTAATTTGCTAATGCAGAAATTTGTGCAAGTTTTCACGAGCAAAGAACATCCTTTAGTGATGTTTTTGGATGACTTGCAATGGGCCGATTCAGCCTCCCTGAATTTGCTACAATTATTGATGATGGATAAAGGATATTTATTAGTATTAGGGGCATATCGAGATAATGAAGTTTCGCCCGTGCATCCATTTATCTTAACAGTGGATGAGATAGTTAAAACTGGCGCAACAGTGAATACGATTACTTTGCAAGCGTTAAGCGAACCAGATATGAATTTGTTTGTCGCGGATACGCTGAATTGTGAATCATCCCTTGCCCAGCCTTTGACAAATTTAGTCTATCAAAAAACTCAGGGAAATCCTTTCTTTGCCACTCAGTTTCTCAAGGCATTACATGACGATCGGCTAATTAGCATTAATTGGGATATTCGGCATTGGCAGTGCGATATTGCTGGGGTCAAAGCCTTAGCTATCACTGATGATGTCGTTGAATTCATGGCATTGCAATTGCATAAGTTGCCGCCAGAAACTCAGGATAATCTCAAATTAGCTGCTTGTATTGGCTCGCAGTTTGATTTGAATACCTTAGTAATTGTCAGTGAGAAATCTGCTGGAATGACGGCTACGGCTTTATGGAAAGCATTGCAGGAAGGTTTGGTGATTCCCACGACCAAAATCTATAAGTTCTTTACGGAGTCGGATAGTGATGAAGTTTTTAAGGCTTCAGCTAATCCAACTTATCAATTTTTACACGATCGCGTCCAGCAAGCCGCATATTCGCTCATTCCAGATTCAGATAAAAAAGCAACTCATCTCAAAATCGGACAGTTACTCCAGCAAAATTTATCAGAAATAGAGCAACAGGAAAAACTCTTTGATCTTGTCAGGCATTTGAACCAAGGAGAAGACTTAATTACCCAAGATAGCGAACGAGAAGCATTAGCTAAACTAAACTTAAAAGCGGCACAGAAAGCCAGAAGTTCTACAGCTTATGCTGCGACAAGAGTCTATGTGCAAACCGGGATTGAGTTACTGACAGCTAACTGCTGGCAAACTCAGTATGAATTGACCCTGAATCTCTATGTTGGTGCTACCGAAGCCGCTTATTTGAATGCTGACTTTGACAGCATGGAACAAATGGCAGAATTGGTGTTGCAAGAAGCTCAGTCGATTTTAGACAAAGTTAAAATTTACCAAATTTCAATCACTGCACAGACAGCTCAGGGCAAAATATTAGAAGCGATCGCAGTCGGCAGAAATGCGCTAGGGCAATTAGGGGTTGAACTCCCCACTGAACCTGACGAAACTAAGATTAGCAAAGTCCTACAAAATCTTGCTAACCAACAAAGCGGCAAACGGATTGAAGAACTGGTTGACCTGCCAGTGATGACCGATGCCAAAACTCAGGCAGCAATCCAACTATTGGGAACCTTATTTCCGCCCGTTTTTCTAGGAATGCCGGGATTGCTACCCATCCTTAGCTCGATGATGGTGAGTTTATCGATCGAATTTGGAAATGCACCCGCATCGACGGTGGGGTATGCGATTCACGGCATGGTGCTATGTGCCTTTTTAGGAGAGGTAGAAATGGGCTATGGCTTTGGTAAACTGGCGATGAATTTGCTCGATCGCTTCAATATCCGCGCACTGAAAGCGACAATTCCCGCTTTTTTTGGAAGCTTTATTCAGCATCGCCAAGAAGCGATCGGGGCAACAATACCGACGCTGAAAGTTAGCTATACGGCTGCGATGGAAACCGGGGATTTTCTACAATCTGGCTATAGCATACTCAATTATCTCGAATCCAAATTTTTTGGTGGGGTGGAACTGGACACTTGGGAAACCGAAATAGCCAGTTACAGTGCTGTGATGACACAGGCCAAACAATATTTGGCTCGAGATTATTTGGAGATGATGCAGCAGACGGTGAATAACTTGAGGAAAGTCGGTATTCTCTCGGATTGCTTAATCGGTACTGGTTACGATGAAACGGTGATGCTTCCTAAGCATCATCAGAATAATGAACTCACGACGATCGCCAAGACTTATGTTTATAAACTGCTGCTTGCCTACTCATCGGGCAACAACACCGCTGCCCTCGACTATATTCTCCAAGCGAAGCCGTATTTGATGGCAATATCGGGATTGATTCAAGTTCCAATTTTTCATTTTTATACCGCTTTGACGTACTTGGCAATCTTCCCCACAAAGCCAGAGCCAGAGCAATCAGAAATCCTCGCCCTAGCGGAGACTCATCAAAAGATTCTGCAACAGTGGGCGAAAAATGCGCCCATGAATCATTTGCATAAATGGTATTTAATTGAAGCCGAAAAATATCGGGTTTTGGGTAATAAAGCCGATGCCATAGACTTGTACGATCGCGCGATCTCCCTCGCTAAAGAAAATCTATTCCTCAACGAAGAAGCCCTCGCCAACGAACTCGCAGCCAAATTCTACCTAGAATGGGGCAAAGAAAAAGTAGCTCAAGCCTACATGATTGAAGCATATTATTGTTATGCCCGCTGGGGAGCTAAAGCCAAAATAGACGATTTGGAAAAACGTTATCCTCGCCTACTCGGTATTATCCTTCAGCAAGCTCAATCCTTTAGTTCCTTTAAGGAAACGAGCGCCTTGGGAACGATTACTTATACTCACTCTTCTAGCAGCAACTCTGAATTTCTAGATTTGCCTACTCTGATCGAAGCCTCTCAAACCCTTTCTGGGGAGATTGAAATAGACAAACTCCTGACTACTCTTTTAAAAATATCGCTCGCGAATGCTGGGGCAACTAAGTGTGTCTTATTGCTCAAACAAGAACAGTATTTACAGGTAGTGGCTCTTGTAGAAGAGGGACAGGAACCTGAGCTATTACCATCAATACCGCTAGAATCAAGTCAGGATGTAGCGATTAGTTTGGTCAATACTGTCAAGCGTAGTTTGAAACCTTTGGTAATAGTTGATGCTCGGGTAAGTTCCCAGGTTGCTGGGGATATTTACATTCAAAAACACCAGCCTAAAAGTATTCTTTGTATTCCTATTCTTAATCAAGGGCAGTTGATTGGGATTTTATACCTGGAAAATAACCTGACGGTTGGGGCGTTTACGAGCGATCGCATTGAATTGCTAAATCTGCTGGCTTCTCAAGCTGCTATTTCCTTAGAAAATGCCCGTTTGTATCAAGAATCTCAACAAGCATTTACCCATCTCAAACAAGCACAAATAAAAATAGTTCAAAGCGAAAAGATGTCAGCATTGGGAAACTTAGTGGCTGGGGTTGCTCACGAAATTAATAATCCGGTTGGTTTTCTGGTTGGTAATATTCAACCCGCCTTAGATTATATCAAAGATTTATTTGGATTGCTCGATTTGTATCAACAAAAATATCCCCAACTCGATCCAGAGATTCAAGAGGAAATCGAGAACATCGAGCTTGACTACATCCGGGAAGATTTACCGAAACTAATAGGTTCGATGCGGGAAGGCGTGAAGCGGATTCGGGATATTAGTACCAGTCTACGGACGTTCTCCCGTGCCGATACTAACTCTCCCGTAGCTTGCAATATCCACGATGGCATCGATAGCACCATTATGATCCTGAAACATCGCCTCAAGGCTAACGACACTCGTCCAGAAATCAAAGTGATTAGGGAATACGGGAATTTGCCACAAGTTGAGTGTTATGCCGGACAGTTGAATCAAGTATTTATGAATTTGTTAGGTAATGCGATTGATGCTTTGGAGGAATCCAATCAAGGACGACCTTATGCAGGAATCGCCAATCAAATTACTATTAAGACGGAAATTGATGGGGATAAAAAACAAGCGGTTATTCGCATTAAGGATAACGGTGTGGGAATGAGTGAGGCAGTGCGGGAGAAAATTTTTGATGATTTATTTACTACTAAGGGAGTGGGACAAGGGACGGGGTTGGGATTGGCGATCGCCAAGTCTATTGTAGTTGAGAAACACGGCGGTACAATAGAGGTAAATTCTGTATTGAGAGAAGGGACGGAGCTTATAATTTTCTTGCCCATGAAAGGATAAGAATATCTTGATAGATGGCAATTTTTTTATTCAAAAGTGAAAAATAATAAAAGCGGTAGAGTTCGTCTGCTGGGGTATATCCCAGTTCTATACTCCGGATACTTGACAAATAAAAGTGTATAGTTAGTTACAATAATCAATATCTGAGATGGAGTAATCCAGATGAGTACAGCAGTGGATTTAACGAACCGAATTTCGGGATATCATCTGGTTGAGGAACTATACTGCGGTTCGAGAACCCTAGTTTATCGAGCTATCCGAGAAACAGACCAGATTCCAGTTGTCATTAAACTACTGAATCGAGACTATCCCAGTTTTAGCGAACTGCTGCAATTCCGCAACCAGTACACGATCGCCAAGAATCTACACCTGCCGGGAGTCGTTGAAGCCTACACTATAGAATTCTACCGCAACAGTTACGCCCTAGTGATGGAGGATTTTGGCGGCATTTCTCTGCGCGACTACGCCCAAGAGCGATCGCTGACTCTGGTAGAAATCTTGGAAATTGCCATTCAAATAACTGACATTCTCAATGCACTCTATCAGCATCGAGTCATTCACAAAGATATTAAGCCAGCTAACGTCCTGATTCATTCCGAAACTAAACAAGTCAAACTAATTGACTTTAGCATCGCCTCCCTACTGCCGAGAGAAACTCAAGAAATTCAAAATCCCAACGTTTTAGAAGGAACCCTCGCCTATATTTCTCCCGAACAAACCGGACGAATGAACCGAGGTATCGACTACCGCACTGACTTTTATTCTCTGGGAGCCACCTTTTACGAACTGCTGACCGGAAAACTGCCATTTGAATGTGACGACCCGATGGAGTTGGTCCACTGCCATATTGCCAAACAACCTCCTGCAATAAACAGCAAAGAAATCCCGCAGGTAGTGTCGGATATTGTCATGAAGCTGATGGCAAAAAATGCCGAACAGCGCTATCAAAGTGCCTGGGGATTGAAACATGACTTAGAAAGGTGTTTGCAGCAGTGCCAAGAAACTGGAAAGATTGAAACTTTTGAGTTAGGAACGCGGGATGTCTGCGATCGCTTCCTGATTCCTGAAAAGCTTTACGGTCGAGAAACAGAAGTACAAACCCTGTTGAATGCCTTCGATCGCGTCGCGAATGGCACATCAGAATTAATGCTGGTCGCTGGGTTCTCCGGGATTGGAAAAACGGCTGTAGTCAACGAGGTACATAAACCCATTGTCCGGCAGCGGGGCTATTTTATCAAAGGCAAATTCGACCAGTTTAACCGCAACATTCCCTTCTCGGCATTTGTCCAGGCTTTCCGCGATTTTATGGCACAATTACTCAGTGAAAGTGATGCCAAAATCCAAGAATGGAAAACTAAAATTCTCGAAGCGCTCGGTGACAACGGACAAGTCATTATTGAAGTCATTCCCGAACTAGAACGGATTATTGGATCGCAACCCCCAACCCCTGAATTATCGGGGATTGCTGCTCAAAATCTCTTTAATTTGCTCTTCCACAAATTCATTGCTGTCTTTACAACAAAAGAGCATCCCTTGGTGATATTTTTGGATGACTTACAATGGGCGGATTCGGCATCGCTGAAGTTAATGCAATTGCTCGTCAATGAGTCGCAATTGGGTTATCTGTTGCTGCTTGGAGCCTATCGGGATAATGAAGTATCACCAGGCCATCCCCTGATGTTGACCTTAGATGAAGTGAGGAAAGCAGGAACAACCCTCAACACCATTAGATTAGCACCGCTCGACAAAATCAGTTTGAATCAATTGGTAGCGGATACGCTAGTTTGTTCTCCTAAGTTGGCACAACCGCTGACAGAATTGGTCTATCAAAAAACTCAAGGAAACCCATTTTTTTCGACGCAGTTTCTCAAAGCCTTGCATCAGGATGAATTGATTATTTTTGATATCCAAGCGGGACATTGGCAGTGCGATATTAGTCAAGTTCGAGAGGTAGCACTAACTGATAATGTAGTAGAATTTATGGCGCAGCAGTTGCAGAAGTTGCCCACAGACACTCAGTCTGTTTTAAAATTAGCCGCTTGCATTGGCAACCTGTTCGACCTGGCAACATTGGCAATTGTATCAGAGAGTTCTGAGACTGAAACCGCAACCGCATTGTGGAAAGCTTTACAGGAAGAGCTGATTATTCCCCAAAGTGAAGTTTATAAATTTTATGTAGGCGCCCAACAGGCGATTTCTGAAGCGACTTCTCAAACCGTTGCCTATCGCTTCTTGCACGATCGCGTTCAACAAGCTGCTTATTCCCTCATTCCTGATGAAAAAAAGCAAGCAACTCATTTCCAAATCGGACAGTTGTTATTACAAAATTCCTCCGACATAGAGCAGGATGAAAAACTATTTGAGATTGTCAGACACTTAAATCAGGGTAAAGATTTAATCACTCAACCAAGCGATCGCCAAGAATTAGCCGAATTAAACCTAGTGACAGGGCGGAAAGCCAAAACTTCTACTGCTTATGCTGCCGCAATGGTCTATTTGCAAACGGCGATGGGGTTACTGACAACAGACTGTTGGCAAAATCATTATGAATTGACCCTCAATATTTACATGGCTACTGCCGAAGCTGAATATTTAAACCTTAACTTTGAGCAGTCATTAAATCTAGCTGAGATTGCCATGCAAAAAGCAACTAATTTACTCGACACAGTGAAAATTTATGAATTACAAATGCAGATTTATATCGCTCAACTAGAAATGGTAACGGCAGTAGATATTGGATTGCAAGTATTAGAAAAACTTACAATAAATTTGTTAACTATAGACGTGGAGAAGGAGTTGATAATTGATTTACCAAATATTGATAATTTAGATAATTTACCAAACATGACCGATCCATATAAGCTGGCAGCAATGCAGATTTTAAAAATCCTTTGTGCGCCTGTATTTATGGCAAAGCCAGAGATTTTTCCGCAAATAATCATCACTATGATTAATTTGTGTCTTGAATATGGAAATTCGGCGATCTCATCTTTTGCCTATGGTTTTTACGGATTATTGCTAGTCGGATTTAGTCAATTAGATAGAGGATACTATGCCGGTTTAATCGCTTTAAAATTATTAGACAAGTTTAACGCTAAAGAACTAAAGTCTAAAGTTTATAACTTATTTAATTCTAATATTCGCACTTGGAAAGAACACGCCAAAAATAGTGTCGATCCTTTGCGAGAAGGCGTACAAGCAGGGCTAGAAGTAGGTGATTTTGAATGGGGTGGATATTGTGCAGCAAATTTGTGCAGTTACTTATTTTTTACGGAGGATAACTTAGAGTCTGCCGTCCGGCAACAAGGAGCTTATGTTGATTTGTGTATTAACATTAAACAAGAAATTCCTATTCACTTTTCGCAAGTATGGCGACAACTAGGTTTAAATTTACAGGATAAAGCAGCAGATTCCCTATTATTGATCGGTGAAAGTTTTGATGAAGAGAAAATTTTGCCCCGCATCATTGCCGCTAAATCGGGAACAGTTTTATTTGTTTTTTATGTGGCTAAAACTATTCTAGTTTACTTGTTGGGCGATAGTAGCCAAGCCTTGAAAAATGTGGGACTAGCACAGGAGCAAGCCGGAGCAGCTTTTGGTTTTATGCAAGTCGTAGTTCTCAACTTTTACCATTCGCTAACATTGTTAAATTGCTATGATGAAGTCACGGTAGATGAACAAAAAAACTACTTAGAGCAGGTCAATATTAATCAGAAAAAAATGATTTTTTGGGCAGACAATGCGCCAGAAGTAAACCAGCATAGATATGAATTAATTGAAGCGGAAAAAGCTCGGATATTAGGGATTAATTGGCAAGCATTAGAGTTATACGATCGCGCGATCGCCGGAGCCAAAGAAAACGAATACCTCCAAGAAGAAGCGCTCGCCAACGAATTAGCTGCCAAGTTCTACCTTGAGGAGGGCAAAGAAAAAGTTGCCGCAGGCTATATGCAGGAAGCGTATTACTGTTATGCCCGTTGGGGTGCAGTAGCCAAAATAGAAGACCTAGAACAACGCTATCCCCAATTACTTGGGCCTATCCTGAATCAGCCCAAACTTCGCTTTAATCCTCTAGAGACGCTGGCAACGATTAGCCACTCTTCGCAGACTTCCAGTAATAGCAGCACCAATATTTCCGATGTCCTTGATTTCGCATCTATTATGCAAGCTGCTCAAGCTTTATCCAGTAAAATTCAGATTGATGAATTACTCGGCACCCTCAACCAAATTATTTTGAAAACTTCTGGGGCAGAAACTTGTGCTTTGCTACTCCCCCATCAAGATGAATGGCAAATCCGGGCAATAACTCACATCAATCCAGATAACGAGTTACCCACAACCTTACTGCAAACCCAACCTATAGATGGCTCGGCGGTGATTCCGCTCAAGCTGGTTTATTATGTCAAAAACACCCTGGAAACTGTGGTTATTGAAGGTGGCAAGACCGATATTCCGGGTTTAATGAATGACTGTACGCTTGAGTATCAGTCTCAGAGTATGCTATGTACTCCGATTCTCGATCGCGGGAATTTAGTTGGCATACTTTATCTCGAACATCGCTCGACGAAAGGAGTGTTTACTCGCGATCGTCTCCTCATCCTCCACTTCCTCTGCACGCAGGCTGCCATTTCCTTAGAAAATGCGCGATTGTATCAGCAAGCACAGGACTATGCCCACCAGGTGGAAGAATCACAACTGCAATTAGTGCAGAGCGAAAAAATGTCAGCGTTGGGGAATTTAGTGGCCGGGGTTGCCCATGAAATTAATAATCCAGTCGGATTTATTTCTGGCAATATTCATGAAGCGATCGCCGCCGTCAAAGATATTACAGAATACCTGCAACTCTACCAAGAAAAATTTTCCAGTCCGGGTGACGAGATTGAAGAAAAAGCAGAAGAGATGGACATTGAATATCTCTTAGAAGATTTACCAAAAATGTTGCATTCTATGCAAGTCGGGTGCGATCGTATCCAAGGTATCAGCACCAGTCTTCGCACTTTCTCCAGAGCCGACAAAGATTACAAAGTTTCTTTCAATATTCATGAGGGAATTGACAGTACGATTTTGATTCTCAAACATCGATTAAAATCCAACGAACAGCGTCCAGCAATTGAAGTAGTGAAAGAGTACGGGAACCTGCCACCAGTTGAGTGCTTCCCTGGACAATTAAATCAGGTGTTTATGAATATATTGGCAAATGCCATTGATGCACTGGAAGAATCAAATCGGGAACAGAGTTTAGAGAAGATTAAAGCCCCAGCCAATTGCATCACGGTTCGGACAGAAAGACAGTCTGAGGAGTGGGTGACGATTCGCATTTCTGACAACGGACCAGGGATAGCAGATGAGATAAAAGGTAATATTTTTGACCACTTATTTACAACTAAAGGTGTGGGTAAAGGCACGGGATTGGGTTTGGCGATCGCACGCCAGATTGTAGTTGAGAAACACGGCGGTACAATCGAGGTAAATTCTGTATTGGGAGAAGGGACGGAGTTTGCGATATCATTGCCTACAAACGGATGAAGTTAATTATGCGATCGCCGCCTTTAACCCTTACAAATAGAGGCGAACATTAATTTTTAGCAGTCAATAGTTGAGATTAGGAGAGCCAAAATGAATGCAGATATAGATTTAACCAGCCCAATTGCCGGATACCGTCTAATCGATCAACTGTACAGTGGTTCCAAAACCCTGGTTTATCGAGCCATTCGAGAAATCGATCGGCTTCCAGTTGTCATTAAACTATTAAATAGAGACTATCCCAGTTTCAGCGAACTGCTGCAATTCCGCAACCAGTATACCATCGCCAAAAATCTACGTCTGCCGGGAGTCGTTGAACCTTACAGTCTGGAATCCTACCGCAACAGCTATGCCCTAGTGATGGAGGATTTTGGCGGCATTTCTCTACGGCTATACGCCCAAGATCGATGCCGAAGACGGCTCGGTGAAGCACCTACGCAGACTTTAGCAGAAATATTGGCGATCGCCATTCAAATAACTGACATCCTTGACGGACTGTACCAAAACCGAGTCATCCACAAAGATATTAAGCCAGCTAACGTCCTAATACATCCCGACACTAAACAAATTAAACTCATAGACTTTAGCATCGCCTCCCTACTGCCGAGAGAAACTCAAGAAATTCAAAATCCCAACGTTTTAGAAGGAACCCTCGCCTATATTTCTCCCGAACAAACTGGACGAATGAACCGAGGCATCGACTACCGCACTGACTTTTATTCTCTGGGAGCCACTTTTTACGAACTGCTGACCGGAAAACTGCCATTTGAATGTGACGACCCGATGGAGTTGGTTCACTGCCATATTGCCAAACAACCTCCTTCAATAACTAGCAAAGAAATTCCGCAGGTGGTTTCGGATATTGTCATGAAGCTGATGGCAAAAAATGCCGAACAGCGCTATCAAAGTGCCTGGGGATTGAAACATGACTTAGAACGGTGTTTGCAGCAGTGCCAAGAAACTGGAAAGATTGAAACTTTTGAGTTAGGAACGCGGGATGTATGCGATCGCTTCCTCATCCCCGACAAACTCTATGGACGAGAAACCGAAGTAGAAACGCTCATACAAGCCTTTGAAAGAGTTAGCGAAGGTGCAACAGAAATGATGCTCGTTGCGGGTTTTTCAGGAATTGGAAAAACAGCAGTTATCAACGAAGTTCATAAACCCATTGTGCGGGAACGGGGTTATTTTATTAAAGGAAAATATGACCAATTTCAGCGCAACATTCCCTTCAGCGCCTTTGTGCAAGCATTCCGCGATTTAATGGGGCAATTGCTATCCGAATCAGATTGGCAATTAGAAAGATGGAAAAGCCAGATTTTAACCGCATTAGGAGACAACGGACAAGTCTTAATTGACGTAATTCCTGAGTTAGAAAATATTATCGGTAAACAGCCAGCCGCCCTTGAATTATCAGGAACAGCCGCCCAAAATCGCTTTAATCTCCTGTTTCAAAAATTTGTGCAAGTCTTTACCAGTAAAGAAAATCCGTTAGTCATGTTTTTAGATGACTTGCAATGGACCGATTCCGCATCACTGAACTTGCTTAAATTATTGATGCAAGATGCAGGGTATCTATTAATATTAGGTGCGTATCGAGATAATGAAGTCTCCCCCGTACATCCATTCATTTTAACAGTGGATGAAATTTTCAAAACAGGGGCAACGGTGAATACAATTACTTTACCACCGTTAAGGGAACCTGATATGAATCAGTTAGTGGCAGATACACTGAATTGTGAATCATCCCTAGCCCAGCCTTTAACAAGATTGGTCAATCAAAAAACTCAAGGTAATCCTTTTTTTGCGACCCAGTTTCTCAAAGCATTACATGATGACAAGTTAATTAGCTTTGATTGGAAAATTCAATCTTGGCAATGCAATCTTGCCCAAGTCAATGCCTTAGCAATTACTGATGATGTCGTTGAATTCATGGCATTGCAATTACAGAAATTGCCCAGAGAAACTCAGGAGAGTCTCACACTAGCGGCTTGTATTGGGGCGCAGTTTGATTTGAATACCTTAGCAATTGTCAGTGAGAAATCACCAGACAGTACCGCAACAGCTTTATGGAAAGCCTTGCAGGAAGGTTTGGTAATTCCTACTACCAAAATCTATAAGTTCTATACCCAATCTAATAGTGAGGAAGTTTTAAATGCTTCCGCTAATCCGACTTATCGATTTTTACACGATCGCGTCCAACAAGCGGCTTATTCATTGATTCCTGACGAGCAAAAACAGCAGACCCATTACCATATTGGGCAACTACTCCAACAAAACTTATCAGAGATAGAAAAAGAGGAAAAGCTGTTTGATATTGTCGGGCATTTGAATTTAGGAATAGAGTTCATGACTCAAGCAGAGGAACGGGAAGCCTTAGCCAGATTGAACTTAGCAGCGGGACAGAAAGCCAGAACTTCTACAGCCTATGCAGGCGCCAGAAGTTTTGTGAAAACAGGGCTGGAGTTACTCACAGAAAACTGTTGGCAAAGTCAGTATGAATTAACCCTGAATCTTTATGTGGCTGCGGCTGAAACGGCTTACTTAAATGCCGATTTTAATAGCATGGAAGAAATGGCAGCCCAGGTTTTGCGATCGGCCAAAACAATACTAGATAAAGTCAAGATATTTGAGATTCAAATTAACGCACTGACAACTCAGAGTCAGATGTTAGAAGCGATCGCTATCGGCACCAATGCCCTAGCACAATTGGGGATTGAACTCCCCTATGAAACTGACGAAGCCTTGACACGCATTGCATTACAAAACCTTGCCAACCAACTGGAGAGCAAACAGATTGAGGAACTGGTTAACCTTCCCGTGATGAGCGATCCTCGGACAATCGCGGCGATGCAATTGTTAGGCATCTTGTTTCCGGCTATTTTTATGGGAAATCCTGCCTTGCAGCCTCTACTTTGTGCCACAATGGTCAGTCTATCACTTCAATTTGGCAATGCACCAGCATCAACAATCGGGTATGTGGGTTATGGTATTGTGCTGTCTGGTTTTTTCGGAGAAGTAGAAAAAGGTTATCGCTTTGGGCGAGTAGCACTGAGTTTACTCAATCAGTTGAATTGGCCAGAATTTAAATGTATCACTTTACTTTGGTTTGGCTGTTTTATTCAGCATCGTCAAGAACCACTGAGGGCAGCAATCCCAACGGCGAAAGAAGGCTATTTAGTCGGAATGGAAACAGGTGATTTTCTCAATGCTGGCTACTGCGTCAGTAGTTATTTATATAATAATTTTTTTGCGGGAGTAGAGCTTGATAATTGGCACGCAGAAATAGAAAATTACTGTGTTGTCTTAGCGACTGTGAAGCAATATTCTCCTATGGTTTACGTGAAGATGGCACAACAGACGGTGCAGAACTTGAGGGAAAATGTCAATCAACCGGATTTGTTAATCGGTCAGGCTTACGATGAAACTGTGATGTTTCCTCAGCATAATCACAATAGTGAGCTTACTGCACTCGCTCTTGCCTATAACTACAAACTAATGCTTGCCTATCTCTTTGGCAACTACACCAACGCCCTAGACTACATTGCCCAAGCAAGCCTCTATTTGAGGGTAGCGGCAGCAATGATTCATACTCCGGTTTTCCATTTCTATGCCGGGTTAACCTACTTGGCACTCTGCTCTACGCAGTCAGAAATTGAGCAAGCGAACACTCTCGCTTTGGCAGAAACCCATCAAACTACTCTGGCTCAATGGGCACACCAGGCTCCGATGAATCACCAACATAAAGTTGACTTAGTAGTAGCAGAAAAATGCCGGGTTTTAGGCAAGAATTATGAAGCTGGAGATTGGTACGATCGCGCCATTTCAGAAGCCAAAGAAAATGGTTATATCCAAGAAGAAGGTTTAGCCAACGAACTAGCTGCCAAGTTCTACTTAGATTGGGGGAAAGAAAAAGTTGCACAATCTTACATGATTGAGGCCTATTACTGTTATTCCCGTTGGGATGCAAAGGCTAAAGTAGCTTATTTAGAACAACACTATCCACAACTACTGAAAGCTATTCTCAAACCTGCTAAGTTTGCCATCACATCTGGGACAACCATCAACCAGACCTGGATGGGAAGCCTAACTAGCGTCAGTAGTAGCGAGAATTTATGGTTAGATTTTCCAGCAGTAATTAGGGCGGCACAAGCCATTTCACAAGAAATTGAATTAGAGAAACTGTTAGCCACTTTGATGCAGATTACGCTTGCTAATGGGGGAGCACAAATCGGTTGTTTAGTGCTTCGCCAAGACCGACAATGGTTAGTCGTCGCTCAAGCCGCACAAAAGCAGACAAAAATATTAGAAATTCCTCTGGAACAATATCAGAAAATTCCTCTGAGTTTGATTTATGTGGTGGCACGAACTCAAGCGACGGCTGTTTTTGACAACTTAAGTACAGCCGACCAATTTGCAGGCGATCGCTATATTATCGATCGTCAACCTAAATCAGTTTTATGTACTCCAATTATTCGGCAAGGAAAAGTCGTCGGTATTGTGTACTTAGAAAATAACTTAACAGTAGGAGCATTTACTAATGAGCGAGTAGAAATTCTCCAGACGATCGCAGCTCAAGCGGCGATCTCTATTGATAATGCTCGTTTATATAAACAAATAGAAAATTATTCCCAAAGCTTAGAAGCAGAAGTAGCCCAAAAAACGGAAGATTTAAGGCAAAAAGCTTTTGATTTAGAGCAAGCATTTAAAAACTTACAACAAACCCAAGCACAATTAATTCAGAGCGAAAAAATGTCATCTCTCGGTCAACTGGTAGCTGGGATTGCTCACGAAATCAACAATCCAGTAACATTTATTCGTAGTAATCTTGCACATACAGAGGATTATGTCAATAATTTGCTTATTTTACTTGATATTTATCAACAAGAGTATCCTGAACCCAGTGGAGTAATTCAAGCGAAAATAGAAGAAATGGATTTAGAATTTATGTGGGAAGATTTAATTAAAATTTTGGAATCTATGAAAGCAGGGAGCGATCGAATTAGCCAAATTATCCAGAGTTTGCGTAACTTTTCCCGCTTAGATGAAGCCGACATGAAAGCAGTAGATTTACATACCGGAATTGAAAGCACGTTGCTAATTTTACAAACTCGCTTAAGACAGAGCGATGGCAAATCAGAAATACAAGTTATTAAAGAGTATGGAAATCTGCCCAATGTCATTTGTTATGCTAGTGAGATAAATCAAGTATTTCTGAGTCTTATCAGTAACGCTATTGATGCTCTTCAATCAATTAATAAAACAGATAAAAATCCTGTAATCACGATTCAGACTGAAGTCATAGAAAAAGACAGGGTTAGAATTAAAATCACTGATAATGGTGCTGGTATCCCGGCGAATATTCAATCCAGAATATTCGATCCATTTTTTACAACTAAACCAGTGGGTAGCGGTACAGGTTTGGGTTTATCTGTTAGCTATGGTATTGTCAAAAAACATGGCGGTAAATTAACCTGTAATTCTAGAGTGGGAGATGGTACAGAGTTAGCGATCGAGATTCCCATCAGCTATATTAGAGCCTAAAGAAGCATCTTACTGCTACGCCCGTTGGGAGGTCAAGCAAAAGATATTCGATCATTTATTGACGGCGAAAGCAGTGGGAAAAGGAACGGGTTTAGGATTGGCGATCGCACGGCAGATTGTGGTTGAGAAACACTCTGGTATGCTAGAAGTGAACTCAACTTTAGGTGTAGGTACAGAATTTACGATTTCAATTCCATGTTGATGATTAGGGTGGTGTTTTTATACCCCCGGAGAGTGGACTAAGTTTGTGATTTAGGATCGCGAATTAAATAACTTACAATTTTAATTGTTATTGTGGGATGGGCGTCCCGCCCGTCCAAAAAGGACGG
>NZ_JAUBTO010000135.1:0-21353 GCF_036702495.1 Microcoleus sp. C2D2
CTTTGTGAAAGTTGATGCCAAAACCTACAGCTTTGATGTCACTCCTGCTGCTAGTGGTAATGTCACAGTTGATGTCCCAGCAGCAATAGCAACGGATACGGAGGGTAATAATAATACCGCAGCAACTCAACTAATTCGTACTGCTAATGTTACCACACCTGACATCACCCCGCCTACAGTTGCCTTAACATCAACTTCAACGCCAACAGTAACTGGTTTATTTAGCGTCACCGCCACATTCAGTGAAGATGTCAACGGCTTTGATAATACTGATATCACCGTAGCCAATGCGACTGTCGGTAACTTTGTGAAAGTTGATGCCAAAACCTACAGCTTTGATGTCACTCCTGCTGCTAGTGGTAATGTCACAGTTGATGTCCTAGCAGCAATAGCAACGGATACGGAGGGTAACAATAATACCGCAGCAACTCAACTGGTTCGCACTGCTAATGTCACCACACCTATTGTTGATGTCATCCCACCTACTCCTAACTTGAGTGCAATTTCTAACATTACTACAGCGGGTGGTACAAGCCAGACATTGACAGTTACTTTCAGTGAGAGTAGTGGAGTTGATGTTAGCAGTTTAGATAATTCGGACGTTGTTGTAAATTGGTCAGGTGGTGCTATTCCTGCTAGCTTTATTAGTGCCACACCGACTGGAAATGGTACGCCCCGCACAGCAACATATTCGTTGACGCCGCCTGGGGGAACTTGGGATAGTTTTGACAATGGTACTTACACAGTTAATTTGCAAGCATCGCAGGTGAAGGATGTTGTTGGCAATTTGTATGCTGCTAGCAATTTAGGTACTTTTAGCGTGAATCTTGCCGCGCCCGCGCCAACACCCCCAGTCGTACCAACCCCTCTGCCATCGGTAACGCCAACACCCGCACCAACTCCTGCGGAAACACCTGCGGAAACCCCTGCGGAAACACCGACACCTACACCAACCCCTGCGCCAACACCAACAACCAACAACATCCCCAATGACGACTGCATCTGCGATGACATTGCTTATCCCAATTTAAACCAACCCAATACAGTTGAAAACACGATACTCGGTGTATCGGGAATTCAAATAGGCACTGCCAAAAACGATGAATTCCTAGGCAGCAACAGGGGCCATATATTCGATGCTTCTTCCGGGAATGACAACTTATATGGTGGCGACAGCGACGATATCCTCAACGGCAACACAGGCAATGATTTTATCAGCGGTGGTAGTGGCGAGGACATCCTATTGGGAGATGAAAATAATGACATTATTCTTGGCGACTTGGGCAAGGATTTAATCTTTGGAGGCAAAGGTAATGACTCTATCCATAGCCGCGAAGGTGATGACATCGTTTATGGAAATAGAAATGATGACTTCATCGATGGTGGCAAGGATGATGACGTTTTATATGGAGGCAAAGGGAATGACATAGTGCTTGGTAGCCAGGGAGATGATTACTTGTTTGGAAACCAGGGTTCTGATACCATCTGCGGCGGTGAAGGCAATGACTTAATCGGTGGTGACGAAGCAGCAGATATTCTGGGAGGGTGTGAAGGAAATGATACTCTTTACGGAGGCGAAGATAACGATACTCTCACTGGTTGTCAAGGTGATGATATTCTTTACGGAGACTTGGGGAATGATAGTTTGATTGGCGGTAGCGGTAACGATATCTTTGTCTTAAATTCAGGTCAAGGATTTAATTTTATTGCTGACTTTACCATCGGTCAAGATTTCATTGGATTAAGCGGAGGTTTGAGCTTTAGCCAGTTAGAAATCACTCAAAATACTCAGGGAACTCTCATCAAAAATGTCTTGACAGGAGAGGAGTTAGGTGTGATGGTTGGAGTGAGTGCGAATGCGATTACATCGGCTAATTTCCGGTTGATTTAGGAAAAATGAAAAGTGCGATCGCCCCTTCGCTCAAAAAAGACCAAAAAAGGATCTCGCACTTAAATCCAAATCAACAATTGATATCACATCTGCCGCTGAAATTCTTCAAGCACATCCATCAACTGAACTTGACACTGCATCGGAATCAAATCTGCCAGCGGCACTTCCCGCTTGCCTCCGCCCAACTTGACTGGAATTCCTTGCAAAACTTGTGCAACTCTGTCAGCATCTAAATCGCCATCTTCCAGCATCGGGTAAAGTTGTTGGGCCACAACGGTATGCAGGTGGGCATCATTGAGATACAAATGCCACTTGGCAATATCTATGTAGACATTTTCGCCGATTTCAGCAGCTAAGGATTCGATCGCCTGTGTAGTATTAGCCATATCAAAAAAGCCGAAAGTTATTTGTTATCAATCAAAAGACTTAACAAATCGCCCACCACTGCCTTCAGCCAGAATCTTTGGTGAGGGGGGAATAATCGGCGATCGCAAAATGGTAAACCGCGTGGGCCAAAACTACTAGAGCCCATCCACCCGTTACCGTAATTGCCCAAGGCCAATCAGCCTTTTGCAAATTGTGAACAAACCACAAACCAGAATTGGTAGCAGAAAAAAGACCGACGTGGATGGCAAAATTCATGCGGTCATCTAAGCGGCGGTACTCTGGATCGTTGCGATCGGGTTTGCGGGGCCAACGAGGAGGCATAGTTTTTCACTTGATATTAGTAGTTCTGGGGCTATTTTAATCTTAAGTGCAGCTTTTTGAATTCTGCATCCCTCTTTCGGCAGGAAACTTATGCCTCTAAATTTTCATAGTCCCCTGACTTGCCGCCACTTTTGCTGACCAGGCGAATCGACTCAATGGCGATCGACTTGGACAATCCTTTCGCCATATCATACAAAGTCAGCGCCGCCACCGAAACCGCCGTCAGCGCCTCCATTTCCACCCCAGTTTCCGCCTTAATTTTCACCGTCGCCCGAATTTGATACCCCGGCAAATCAGCATCCGCTATCACCTGCACCTCCACACTACTCAGCGGTAGAGGGTGACACAGAGGAATCAAATGCGCCGTCTGTTTCGCCGCCATAATTCCAGCCAGCCTTGCAGTGCCCAACACATCACCTTTCGGCGCATTCCCCGCTTCAATCGCCGCAAAAGTCTCCGGTAACATCCGCACCCTCGCAGCGGCCACAGCTTGTCGCGCTGTTACCACCTTCGCCGAAACGTCCACCATTTGGGCTTCACCGCTGTTGTTGAGGTGAGTTAGCTGTGCCGCATCGGGCAATTTAGAAAAAGTTGGCGAAAGGTCTTGCATTATTTTGGTAATGGTGTTAATGTTAGATTCTGTGAGAAAAGAACTTAATCAATTTTAGATTAAATCTCAACTCAACAGGGGCTTGTAGCTTAGTTGGATAGAGTGCATGGCTACGAACCATGAGGTCGGGGGTTCGAATCCCTCCAAGCCCATTTAATCAAAAAAACCCTTGCCTCGAGGGAAAAAGAACCCTGCGGTCTAACGGTACTCCGTTGACCGTCAGGTTTGTTCACCAAAAAAATGGGCGGAGCGTAGCGGAGGGTTGAAGCCCCTTCTTCAGCGGACGGCTTTTTCTTTTCTTCTTTAGGTTTCTAATTAATGCTCTATACACATCAGTTTTAATCCTGCCTACAATCTTGCAGGGTTGCTCAAGAATTTTAACCTCAGACTACTTAACCAAAAAACGAGATATTTTTTAATAACTTATCCGGTCTTTTTCTGTACAATAATATTGTAGGAGGAGCGAAAATGTTTGGATGTCAACAAGTTTTAATCAAGTCGGATAAAGGTACTCAAGCAGTCCTTGAATATCTTTGCTCTGAGTCTGCAAAGCTGTCGAATTGCGGCATTTACTATTCTCGCCAGTTATATTTCAAAACTGGCAGAATTCCGAACCGTGCTCAGTTGCACAAGGTTTTGGGAACCGAGAATCAGAATCTACACTACAAAGCGTTCTATTCGGATACAGCCCAGCAAATCCTAACGGGGGTAGCAGAGTCTTTTAAATCTTTCTTGGGCCTACTCAAAGGTATTAAGAATGGGATGGTTACGCAACGTCCCAAACTACCAGGATACCGTCAAAGCGGAATGGCACTTGTGACATTCACAGGGCGGTCAGTAAAACTCAAGGATGGAATGCTTCGATTCCCACTTGGAAGCAAGGTAAAAGCGTGGTTTGGTTTAGATTCTTTTTTCCTGCCAATGCCCTCAAATCTCGACTTTAAGGCAATTCGAGAGTATCGAATCCTTCCTCGTAACGGCTGTTTTTACCTAGAATTGATTTACAAAACAGAAAATATTCAAGCAAATGTAGACCCTGATAAATGCCTAGCAATTGACCACGGAATAGACAACTGGCTAACTGGCATAAGCAATGCAGGCACTAGCTTTATCATTGATGGCAAGCACCTTAAGTCCCTTAATCAGGGATATAACAAACGAGTTGCTTCTCTAAGGTCAGGTAAAGCTAACGGCTACTGGTCTAAACGGCTTGCAAGCTTGACTGAAAAACGTAATCGCCAAATGCGAGATGCTGTCAACAAAGCTGCAAGAAAAGTAATTCAGCACTGCTTAAACAACCAAATCGGTACAGTTGTTTTTGGTTGGAACAAGGGACAGAAAGACTCTGCCAATATGGGGAAAAAGACTAACCAAAAGTTTGTGCAAATTCCCACAGGCAGGCTAAAAGACCGAATCGCTCAGTTGTGTGAGCAGCACGGAATTAAATTCGTTGAAACTGAAGAATCATATTCTTCCAAAGCTTCGTTTGTCGATAATGATTTTCTACCTACATTCGGCGAAAAACCTGAAGGGTGGAAGGCAAGTGGCAAGCGGCTTAAGCGTGGTTTGTACCGAACGGCTCAAGGCTGGTTGATTAATGCAGATGCCAATGGTGGTGCAAATATTGCCAGAAAAGTAGCGATAATGCTTGGACTCGATCTAAGCGGAATCAGTAGAGGCGACTTGTCAGCGCCTTTAAGACTAAAGTTGTGGTCTTAAGAATCTCCGTGGCTTTAGCCCGGAGAGTGTCAACTATTCAAAGCATAAACATCTTTGCCTCGACCGATCGCAAATTTCATGGAATTAGACAAGCCCTTGCTAGACTGAGTAATAAAAATCAGCAAAGCCAAGCCAGCGAGTCCAGCCGCCAAACCAAACATATTTCTGTAGCCAACTTGTTCAGCAACAAAGCCTAAAGTCGGCCCTGCAATCGCAATTCCCAAATCAAATCCGCCAATACAAAGCGAAAACAAGCGGCCCCTTTCATAAGGTTCGCACCTGTCCGACATCAGCGTTACCATCATCGGGATAACCGTACCGCCGGCGCAACCTTCAACCAAAGCTGAGATTAAAAAAGCACCGCTGTTGTTAGCCAAATACAACAATAACATAGACAGAATATAACAGATTAAGCCGGCAGAAATAAACAAGCCGCGACCGTATTTGTCCGAAGCCCGTCCCGTGACCACTCGCATACCAAAACTGGCGATAGCCGCCGTCGAATAAAATAATCCCGGATTCAAATTAGCCTTGGTTTCTTGGATAAACAAAGGCATAAAAGTGCTCAAAGTTCCGAAGACTAAACCAACCACCAATAACACTAAAGCCGGAATCCGCACCCGGGGATTCCACAGCATTTGCCAGTATTTTTGGCTATTTTTGCCGTCAGATAGCAAGTCAGATTTTGTTAAATCGGCAAAATTTTGTTCTGCAATTTTGCAGGTGAAAAATATTGCCGTTGCAGCGAAAGTTGCCGACATCGCAAACAAAGGAGTATAACCAACCCAAGCTTGCACAAATCCGCCAATAGCCGGGCCAAATGCTAGACCGATAGGACTCACCAAACTCATGTAACCAATTAATTCGCCTCGCTTTCTTGGAGGCGACAAATCTGTTACCAAAGCGCTGTAAGCTGTGGTAAAAGCAGCGATGCTAATGCCGTGAAAAGCGCGAATAAGTAACAGTAAGGGGATAGATTGAGCTAAGAGGTAGCCCAGAGGGGCAATCGCAGCGACTGAGGCGCCTAGAATCAAAACTTGTTTTCGCCCCCTGCTGTCGGCTATTTTACCCAACTGCGGCCTCGATAGCAAAAGTCCGATCGCAAATGCACCCATCACAAAGCCAATTTGCTGTTTTGTGCCGCCCACAGATTGAACGTACAGCGGCAAAGTTGGCAGCAGCGAAGCCATACTCGACCAGAATAGCAGCCCTGCGGTGAATAAAGTCAGCAAGCTGCGTCTGGGTTGGGGCTCGATGTCCCTAAAAATATTCAAGATGCCAATTCCCTTTAAATTGTCTGAATGCACTCAAAGTAAGGTAGATTTCGGCAGTTTTATTTCCTGCGTTTTGATTGCAGGATCCGGTTTAAATACCCCTTTATATTTTAGTCTTTTAGAGAGGGAGTTGGTTTGACAAGTAGCGGTTGAAACCGCCGAGAGTTATCTTCAACCTGTCAATTTCACCAATCAACCTCAGCCCTTTCCTCCACCACCCGGTGATAAACCCACTCGGTTTCCATCGCCAACTTCGGCCAACTAAACCGGCGTTCCAAATCCTCATAAGCATTGTCAACCAACCACTGCGCGTAACCCGGATTTTTCAGCACCTCCAAAATTCCCCAGGCCAAAGAATCCCGATTGTTTGCCTCAGTAACAACGCCAGTTTTAGTGTGCAGCACCACCTCTGGCAAGCCGCCCGCATCCGAAACCACCACCGGCACCCTTGCAGCAAAGCTTTCTAACGCTACAATCCCAAAAGGTTCGTAAAGACTGGGGAAAACCGCGCAGTCAGCCACCGTCTGGAATTTGTCGAGATGTTCCTCAAACATGAAGCCTGTAAAATAACACTTATTCCAAATTCCTAAATGCCAAGCCAACTGTTTTAGATGGTCTGTATTGCCGCCGCCAACTATTACAATTTTCGCTTGACCGCCCATTTCCCAAATTACTTTAGGTGCAGCATTCAGAAATACAGAAATACCTTTTTCGTAGCTAATTCTTCCTACATAATACACTATTTTTTCGTCGTCTGCAGCAAACTGGCGGCGGAAGTTCATCGCGTCAAATTCGTGCCAGCGCGGCTTTTTATCCGGTCTAATTCCGTTGTAAATTACCTCTATTTTGTTCCAGGGAGTCGATAGCACCCGTTCGGCTTCCCGCCGCATATAATCGCTGCAAACAATTACCCGCCAAGCGTTGTAAGCGAGGTCGTTTTCCTTGGCGCTAATGTAGCGCTGCCCCTCATTGTGGATGCCGTTGAAGCGCCCGTATTCGGTGGCGTGGATGGTGGCAATTAGCGGTACTTTAAAGGTATGCTTGAGGGCGATCGCCGCATCTCCTACCAACCAATCGTGAGCGTGGATGATATCAAAGGGGCCTTCCTCCAGCATCAGTTTGCCGCCTTGTTTGCCCATGCTTTGATTGAGGTTCCCCACCCAGTGAAAAAAGTCTTTGGCGTGCCCCACCACCACCCGATGTACCCGTATTCCTTCCACCACTTCGTACATCGGCGCGTGGCCGAACTCTACTGTAATTAAGTGAATCGAGTGGCCCAGCTTCACTAATTCTGGATACAGTTCCGCTACGTGGCGGGCGATACCGCCTACGATTCTGGGAGGAAACTCCCATGCCAATACCAAAATTTTCATCTTTCTCCCCTCCAAAGATTTTATATATCTTAATGTTTAGGATTAACAAACTTATTGTATAATAACCAGCCTTAAATGTTAGTCGATCGCAAGTTTATGCCCAAAGCCTGACTTTTGGCAGCAACCAGGACGCAAAATCATGCAGAAACCGGGTTTTTGCAGGAAATTGCTCGATCGCCATTGCCTGAAAAAAACAGGTTTCCTCAAGATTTGTGCCACAGACTCAGCCTCGGGCTCTCGCGTCTACCCGCTTAGCCTTTCTTCAAAATCGGCTCCAATTCGCGGCGAAAATCGATCCAAGCAGCAGCCGATGCAGAGTTAGAAACAGCACCCTGACGCATCAAAATCGCACCGTCTTCAAAGCCAACAATTCCGTACTCTCCAGATTTGGACATTCGATCGATCGCCGGTACGATCTCCTGCAACTGTCCCCGTTCCCCGCGAAACGCAGCCTGATACTGCTGCAACTGCCACATATCGGCAATTACATATTCCATCTTCACTGGCTTCCCCGCATCATTGCGCAGTTCAAACATCGGAAACCTGAGAATTTCACGACGGCTTGACAAAATCGGCACAATAGTATTCGTCGCTGCCACGCTAGCATCAGCAGGAATTTGAGCCAAAAGTGGTCGCACTTGCAAAACGTGCTGCCACTGTCTGACGAGAGGAACCTGCACCCAAGGGTCGAGAGCATCGGGCAAAATCCAAGAAAAAGTCCGATTTGGGTTAGAAGTGAAGGTAAAAAATAGCGACAAGCAGATACAAAACGCCCAAAAGCGGCGAAACTTTGAAGACGAAGGCAGAGGAAATAAAGCAGAAGGAAAACGCAAAAATATTTTTTCCTCTCTCACCATTCTATCTTCTTCCTTTTGACGCTGGGCCCACCACAGAATCGCCCCATAAAAAAGCCCTGGAACCACAGTCATCGCATAGCGGATATTAATCGCCAGCACCGACTGTCCTTTCGCTAAAAATAGCTTCAGCAGCGGAAATCCAGCTATCATCCAAGACGCAGGCGCGAAAGCTGGAACCAAAGCCAATGGCAACCACTGGCCAAGGAGGTATCTAATCTTACCAAAAAACGGAGTAAATAATGCAGCCACCAACCGCCCGGGATTGCTAACCATTCCCCAAATAATTTCAAGAGTCGAAGCTTCATTTCCATCGGCATATTGACCGAAGCGCTCCATCATAAACCGCTGGGATATATCAGCAGAAAACCTAGGCATAATCAGATTGGTCAGGACGATCATATAACCAAAACTGAGTATGCAGACGGCTAAACCAGTCCGAGGGTAGCGCCGGCTCAAAATCAGGTAAACTCCGACGCCAAATAAAACAACTCCCCCATCTTCTCGCACGGCCAAAATTAAAGTTGCCAGAATCCCAAACAGCGGCCACCAGCGCTTCTCCATCGCCAGCAGCAAGCCAAAGACATACAGCGGGATTTGACAAATGTCGTGAAAATTGCCCAAAGTCGGACCGATGACGGCGTTAGCGCAGTAATAGCTCACAACAATTGTCGCCGACAGCCTTGGTTCGAGATAGTGTCTGGCGAGAGCCCAGAGCACTCCTCCAGCCGCGGTAATTAAAGTCACCTGCAACACAGTCAAAGTGACGGGCGAGGGAAACAGCGAGTAAATTGGCAGCCACAGCATCAGCGCCGGGGTGAAATGCTGCCCCAACCGGTAGTAAGATACGGACGGGAGCTGGTTTTGGTGAACCACATTAGTGGACAAAGCCGAAGAGAGGGAACTCTCAAACAAGTGACCCCGAGTGCCGTTCCAAAAAAGTTGATTGAAAATGCCTTGGTCGTAAGTAGCGTAAAAGCTGTAGTAGCGGTGCAGCGTCAGCAACAGGCACAGCACAAAAAAGGCGGCCGCCACTTGAACCACCACCCGCAGCGACTCATTTTTATTCCATCTCAAAAATATCATCTGCCCGCCGTAATGAAATTATCGGACAATAGCATAAATCTAAAGTAAGTATTAAATTAAAGTAGAAGTGAAATAACTCGGCTAGGCAATGCTCAATTATTTTCACCCGATCGAAAAGTTCAACAGCGTCCATCCAACACCCGGCACCAGCGATACCGACTGTTCTCCCGAACAGCCGGCCAATTCCGCACCGCTTTTACAGCTTTTGCTGTTTGTAGACAAGCGTTCCTCTTCCCGGGAACAGACCAAACACATCCGCAAGTCCCTAAAGGATTTGAAGGCAGAGTGCGACTTTGAGCTTCAAGTCATCGACGTAGGAGAACAGCCCGATTTAGCCGAACACTTTAAACTTGTAGCCACTCCCTCGCTGCTCAAAATTCATCCCGAGCCGCGACAAACTCTCGCCGGCAGCAATTTGATCGCCCAACTCGAACACTGGTGGCCCCGCTGGAAGCGTTCTGTAGAAGAATACGCAGCTCAGCAGCAGTCGGCCCCAGCTCTTGCTGAAACCCTGACTGAGCCAAAACCAATCTATTCCGTTGCTTGCGCCGCCGAACTCGTGCAGCTTTCTGATGAAGTGTTTCGCCTCAAACAGGAAAAAGAACACCTGCAAGAGCAGTTGCAGTTGAAAGACCGGATTATTGCGATGCTAGCTCACGACCTGCGCAATCCTTTGACGGCCGCATCTTTGGCTTTGGAGACTTTGGAGTCAAATCAGAAGGTGAAAGAGGGGGAAAAGTCGCGTTTGACACCGAGTCTGGCGGCTCATTTGATGAAACAAGCCCGCCGCCAAATCCGGATTGTCGATCGTATGATTACAGATATCCTGCAAGCAGCCCGGGGTACAAACGCTCAACTCCACATTGAACCAAAAAGAATCGAACTGGGGGCGATTTGTCAAGATGTAATCCTGCAGTTTCAAGACAAATTTCAGGCGAAAAGTCTGAACTTAGAAACAGACATTCCCACAGATTTGCCCTTGGTTTATGCCGATCCCGATCGCATCAAACAAGTCATAGTCAACCTGCTTGACAACGCCAGCAAGTACACGCCAGACCGAGGAACTGTTAATCTTTCAATTCTCCACCGCACCGCTTACAAAGTTCAAGTCAGCATTTGCAACACCGGCCCGGGAATTCCTGAAGAAGATTGCGCGAGCATTTTTGAAGACAGCTTTCGCTTGCAGCGAGATAAATCAACAGACGGTTACGGCATTGGACTGTCTCTGTGTCAAGGCATCATCCGCGCCCACTACGGTCAAATTTGGGTAGACTCCGTACCCGATCGAGGCAGTTGTTTTCACTTTACCCTGCCCGTTCAAAATAAGTAACCCCATCTCAATACTTTCAGCTACTCTATCCAACATTCCTAGAATACTTCTAGGATATGACCGCTTTAAGCTCACAATTGGACGCAATTATTAACCTACCGAAAATTTTGGGGTTAGAGCCTCGCCCTTCTAGGGCAACTTTCTAAAAACCGTCCATACGATTAATAGAACTGGTATATAATGTAGTCAGGAGGTGATGCAAGTGTTCAACCTGACTTATGAGTTCAAGCTTAAGCCAACACAAAATCAAATAGTGATGTTTGAAGAATGGTTAGAAACTCATAGACGGGTTTACAACCACGCTTTGGCAGAGCGCAAAGACTGGTATAAGTCTCGTAGTTGTCAGGTAAATGTTTGCAGCCTTCGCAGTTGCTATATCATTCCTGCTGATGCACCACGCCCAAGGTTTGCTAATCAATGCAAGTCTTTGACTGCTGCGCGCCAAGAAAACGAGTACCTAAAACGTGTTAATGCTCAATCCTTGCAGCAAACGTTGAGGCGAGTAGAAAAGGCTTTTGTAAATATGTGGGAACAAAATCATGGGTTTCCAAGATTTAAAAAGCCAGGACGGATGCGGTCTTTCTCTTTCCCGCAATTAGGGCAGAACCCGTTCAGCAATGGGTATGTAAAATTACCTGTGATTGGTGCTGTTAAAGTTCGCCAATCACGGTCTATTCCTGATGGCGGAGTCATTAAGCAAGCACGTGTAGCTAGGCGTGCTTCTGGCTGGTACGTGATGCTAACCGTTCAATGGGATGTATTGGTACCCTCTCCCCTTCCACATGGTGAAGCAGTAGGAATTGATGTAGGACTCACAAGTTTCGTTGCAACTTCTAATGGTCTAACACTCAAGCGTCCGAGGTTTTTTGCAGATGCCGAACGCAAGCTTAAATTGCTGCAACAGCGCGTTTCCAGAAAACGTAAAGGCTCGAACAATTGGAAGAAAGCTCTGCATAAAGTTGCTTCATTACATGAGTACGTCGCTAACTGTCGCAAAGACTGGCATAGAAAGGTGTCTCACCAAATCTGTGATGATACAGGGATGGTATTTGTTGAGGATTTGAATCTTGTGGGGTTGTCTCGTGGGATGCTGGGTAAGCATTGTCTAGATGCTGGATTCGGTCAATTCTTCAACATCCTCGAGCAGACTTGTTTCAAGCGTAATGTCTATTTCCAAAAAGTAAACAGTCATAAAACAAGCCAAATCTGCCCAAGTTGCTCCGTTGAAACAGGCAAAAAAGAACTTTCAGAACGTACTCATGTTTGCTCAAGTTGCGGTTATACAACAGACAGAGATGTTGCAGCCGCTCAAATAGTCGCCATTCGGGGACTTGCAGCCGTAGGGCATACGGTGAAGATGCACGGCACTGCAAGTAAATTCGTTGGAATCCCTGTGAAACAAGAATCCTCGCACCTTTAGGTCAAAGAGTGTCAATTTGCGGTAGCAATCCCTAACTTAGCTCCCTTAATTCGGCGTAATCTATCCATAACTTCCACAACATTTCCGTGAGAGACGCTTTTATCCGCATTCAGCACAATTAAGGCGCTCGGATTTGACCCCATCACTTGTCGCACCGTACTCTCAATCTGCTCTAAGTTGACTAACTTTTTATCAACCATGAATTTTCCCTGAGCATCAATGGTAACGGTAATTTTAGCAGGCGAGTCCTGAACTTGAGAGGTTGATGCTTTCGGTAAATTTACGGGCAGACCTTCGGATTTGGATAAAGACAAAGAGGAAACAATGAAAAACGTCAATATGGCGAAGGTTACATCAATCAGTGGCACGATGTTGATCTGGGGAATACTTTCAGGTTCATCGGGTAGGCGCATAGTTAGATTCTCTTGGTAGTTTTTCGTAGTTGTGACGGTACAATAGCTCTAGCTGGCCTCCGGCTTCCTGTATAAAAGCTATCTGCTGTAAGTAAAACCCGCGAAACATATTGGCAAATACGAGCGTAAAGATTGCCACCACTAACCCCATTGCCGTAGAAACGAGGGCTTCGCTAATCCCCCCGGTAACGCCTGCGGCATTGGTGCCTGCAGCATCTCCCAGTTTGAGGGAGTCAAAGGTGGTAATTAAGCCCAAAACTGTTCCGAGCAACCCAAATAACGGGGAGAGGGTGATAATGGTGTCAAATATTGTATTGAATCGCTTCAAAACGGGGATTTCTGCCTGAGCTGCACTCTCTAAGACCAAACGAAATTCATCGATGTTGGGCGAGTCTAATTCTAATGCTTCCAAAAAAATTCTGGCTAACGGCAAATCAGCGTTTACTTGTAACTTTTTGATGGCGGAATCCGGGTTTTGACTGTAAAGTTTTAGCACTTCCCGGACGACACGCCGCTGTCGCCGATTCACTTTAAACCAAAAAACAAGACGCTCTAAAATCAGTGCGACTGCTGCGATTGACGAGGCAAGCAGCGGCCAAGAAACAATGCCCCCAGCGCGAAAAATGTAAATGAAATTATCCATTAGTTTGTATTCTCGTTATCTGTGTTGAGCGATCGCAAGCTGCCTAATGGTGCAATTAGCCCGATCGAAGGCTGGTAGAGTTTCTGCGTCAAGTCGGCACAAGTGATTCAGACTGCGAATTGTTTCACTCAAGGGCGATCGCGATCGCACAAACGCACAAACGCACTACCTGTATGTGACTATTTTCGTCTTTACCCAAAATGCTTCTACTGCGATCCCGACCGATTTTTCTGCCAGTGCTTCTTTAGTAAAATTTGCGTTAGGACTTGACAATAATCTTCAATACTTTAAAAGATTCTCAACTAGGTTTCCACAAAATTCCGTCCTTGTCAAGCCCTCACCCACAAGTATTGATATAATAAACTTATCGGTTAATTAATATTAATAATAAATAATTATGTATTTATTATCTAAAAAGCTTGAGAATGCTGAAATTTATTGGTACATTCGGGGATTGAGTATTGCTGTTAAAGAATTTTGGAAGCTTGCCCTGCCAGAATCCGAAAATTGACAGCGCCCATGAGAGGAACGCAGGCCCACCCAAAGGAAATGCTGATTGGTGGCGCCTAGTCGCTCTATCAAAATTAAATAAATGAAAATTAATTGCAAGAGTCTTGAACAGGGTGACAGTCTTCTTATAGGATGGGTAGGTTCATCTTTGATAGCAAGCTCAACCCGCAGTTGGCAGCTTGTTTCGGGTGATGTGGGGGAGCCAGCGAGGATGTTGCCAACCCATCCATAAAGGAGATTGATAAGGCATGAGTTTTTCAAATGTTTCGGCGACGCAAAGACAACAACAAGAAGAAGCTCTCAAAAAAGTTCTGGCGCTCAGTCTGTTAGGCTCAACCTTCCTGCACGGTGTCGCGCTGCCGTTTAGCCTCAACTTCGTCAAACCTGCTGAATTTTCACAGGATTCTATTGAAGTTGTGATGCTTGATGAGCCTAAAGTAGAGGAAATCCAGCCAGAGCCGGCTATTGAAGAAAAGGTATCTCCCCCGCCTGAGACGTTAAAACCAGAACCGCCACCAGAGCCAACTCCCCCAGAGGAGCAACCGGTAGCAGCAACGCCACCGCCGATTCCAGAGGAGCAACCAATAGCAGCAACGCCCCCGCCGATTCCAGAGGAGCCACCGGTAGCAGCAACGCCCCCGCCGATTCCAGAGGAGCCACCGGTGGCGCCAACGCCCCCGCCAATTCCAGAGGAGCAACCCGTGGCGGCAACGCCCCCGCCAGAGATTAAGGAAGAGCTGCCAACGGAAACTCCGCCACCAACTCCTGTGGAACCTTCCCCCCCACCTAAAGAAGATTTAAATCCGCCAGTAACTCCTAAAAGCCCGATCGCCCAGGAGCCCGAAAAGCCCTCGCCCGACCCTCCAAAAAGCGAACCGCCCGTTAACGCCTCCCGCCCCAAGGGTGGTGGGAGTCTCCCAAACTTTCCAGATACTGGAAATCCCAAGTCCCCAGACAGCCCTGAAAATAATAACCGGCCTGCTTCGGCGGGTAGCGGGGAACCTTCCTCAGGGCCATTAAATCCTTCTTCCGGGCCGATACCGCGATCGCCCGGGGCTGGGTCGCCAGTCACAGCTACTAGGCCAGGAGGCGGCGGCAATTCTGGAAATGCGATCGGAGGTTTAGGAAACCTTGCCTCTGGTGGCCCCGGAGGCGGAGGCCCCGGAGGCGGAGGCCCGGTCGGAAGTGGGTCGAACTCACCATCCGGCGCCAGCGGAAATGGCGACATACCTTCCTCAGAGCCATTTGGCGATGGTTCGGGGCGATTGGGGGGATCGTCGAGGGCTGGCTTACCAGGCCCAGGAGGCGGAGGCCCAGGAGGCGGAGGTCCAGGAGGCGGAGGTCCAGGAGGCCGAGGCCCAGGAGGCGGAGGTCCAGGAGGCGGAGGTTCTGGAGGCGGAGGTCGTGGAGGCGGAGGCTCTGGAAGCGGTTCGGGGACTGTGCCAAAACCGACAAATCCAGGAAGAGGGGGGAGTCCTTCGCGCCCGAACGGCGCGCCTCTGACCACTTGCATTAGTGGTTGCGGTAAACCTAACTATCCGATCGCAGCCAGAGAAGAAGGGCGCGAAGGCCGAGTGGAACTCATTTGTGACGTTGACCCCAGCGGTAAGACATTCAACATCAAGATCGTGACTCCTAGCAAATACAACGACTTGAATAAGGCAGCGATGAAAACAGTACAAGAAAGGAAATATGCCCCATCAGAGAGTGGCTTTCAAGGAGAAGAAATATCCATTATCTTCGATCTCATTGACTAGGGATTTTTTTGAGACTCTAGCAATTTGGCTGGGAATTCTATAGCACCGTCCAAGGAATAGCAAAGTTAAAAGTTGAATTTTTTGTGAATTATGAATTTGGGAATGTCGTCAGCAATATTAAGTAAACTTCAGCGAGTTGGACTCGCTCTATTACTTGGTTCCAACTTGGGAATGGCTGTGTTGTTTGCCAACCCTGACAGCGCAGTGGCCGGAGTAATTACTTTACCCGATGGCGGACGTTGCGAGGGAGAATTGACTGAGGGAAAACTCAGCGGCCCCGGCATCTGTCAATATGCCAACGGCGATCGCTACGAAGGCCAATTTCTCAACGGCCAACCTCACGGTCAAGGCATCTATACCTTTAAAGAAGAAGGCCGATACCAAGGAGAATTTGCCTTGGGTGAATTCAACGGTCAAGGTGTCCGCGAATTTGCTAACGGCAACCGCTACGAAGGAAGTTTTAAAAACGGTGAGTTCGATGGTAAAGGCACTTTTACCTCAGCTAACGGCATTCGTTACGAAGGCTCTTTTACAAATAGTTCTCCCAGCGGTCGAGGGGTTTTTACGTTCAGTAATGGCACTCGTTGCGAAGGAGATATTAAAGAAGGAAAAGTTAACGGCAAAGGCGTCTGTGAATATGCTAATAAGAACCGCTACGAAGGAGAGTTGCTGAATAATCTACCTCACGGGCAGGGAATTTATACCTTTGCTGAAGGAGGCCGTTATGAGGGGCAATTTAGTGAAGGGCAATTTCACGGTAAAGGGGTTCGCGAATATCCGAACGGCAACCGCTATGAAGGAGAGTTTGTCAAGGGCAACACTCAAGGTCAGGGGTTGTTTACTTTTAAAGAAGGGGGACGTTATCAAGGGCCGTTTGACAATGGAGAATTTAGCGGTGAAGGTGTCCGCGAGTTCGCCAATGGAGATAGCTATAAAGGCACTTTTGTCAAGGGTAAGATGAGCGGGAAAGGAGTTTACGTTTTTAAGAATGGCGATCGCTGCGAAGGCGAATTTAGCGAGGGTCAGTTCAACGGCAAAGGTACCTGCATTTACGCCAATGGCGATCGCTATCAAGGTGAATTCCTCAAGGGGCAAAAACACGGTCAAGGTTTGTACATCTATGCAGACGGAACGAAGGTAGAGGGAAATTGGCAACAGGGGCAGCTTCAAAAATAACCTTATAACTCACATCTTGCACCATTCTCAAGAACGGGCTCTTCGGCTTCACAAAAGATAAATTTTCTTGTGGAACAGGCCGGAAAGCCTGTTCATAAAAGCCTAATTGAGAATGGTGCAATATCTAAGTATAACCTATCTCCCCCTACTTGTTTCCTCCCCTCCTCTCAGTTAATTATTTTAAAGTTGCATCATTATTCTTTTCTATTATTTCCACTAAAGTCACTAATTATTTGCTATTTAATTTTGTGGGTGGACTTCCGACTTGAGCAATAGGACTGATATCTCCTGTCTCTTCAGATCTTTTTAGTAATTTTTGAACAAAGCTCTTGGCTACCTTAAAACGTTCTGCTAGTTTTCTTATTGAGATATTTTCTTATTCTCTCACTTCTATTATTTTTTTTATTTAGTGAATAGGGTTGCATTGATGATTTTTCTCTAAATAGTTTTACTTTACTAAATGTACCTCATAGCTAGGAAAAACGCTATATCTCCTTTGGGATATGAACCTATCAATATCCTTAGGCGATATCGCTTTCATTTATTTGAAAATTTGCAGAAGGGAGCGATGCGTCCTTTGCGTAATCCTGAGCAGTTGGGTGAACTTGATGATTGGTTGTTTTAGTATTTATAGCCTTTCGAGCGTAACATGTTCCGACGTGCATAGGGCATAGGGCATAGGGCATCGGGCATCGGGCATCGGGCATACCTCACTTTCTTAAGAACCGCTATATGTACTAATTTGCTCTTGAGTTGACAATCTTTAAAAAGCCGATCTAGCAAACGTTTCCGCCTTGGCGTTGTTTTTGTCACACTTGCCGCTCAAACGCCACCTCTTACATCTACCGTTAGTTGGGTATTTTTGCTCACTTAAATACCCCTTTTTATAGAAACGTGCTTGCAGCCTATATTCTATGTTGTAATCAGAGTATATAAAAAAGCGTGTGTTTTTTGAATTTACTGGCATACTCGCAGATGAGTCGCTAGGAAAGCGACTTATACCAATTTTTTATGAGGCCCCGTAGAATCCGATCACCCTGGCGCCCCCCTTAATAAGCAGGGTGGATTAATTGTCGAGAGGCTAAATCAAGGCTATTGACCGACATTATGCGAGGCATTTAACAGTTTTATCTAGACTAGATAAATCAAAAAGTAACTCACTCAAATCTTCAATTTGATTAGCCATTAATCTTAAAGCTTCGGGAAAAGTATGAGTACATTTCAGGCGAGCCAATGAAACCAAAAATTGTCTAATCATTGCCCAGTTAGCAGGTGCATTGCCACCACGACGAATATCGTTATCCTCGTTTAACGTCACATCTTTAACCCAATGCAGCCGATTTTCAATCAACCAGTGACCACGAATAGCATCGCCAAATTGACTGGCTGACCAATCCAGACTACTTAAATAATAGTGTACTTCATCGAAATCAACTTGGCGACGACGACTTTTTTTTCCCTCCCATCGAGTCCCATATCTCCTGACCACAATTATATGTTTTGCACCGACCCAAAGGGGCAATAATTGAGGTGGAATTGGATAAATTTTGGTGTGGCGAGTTGTGGTTCGTCCATGTACACATTCAGAAACTTCATTTTCGGAGGCCGCCCTAGCAGAACTGACTAATTTATTAGCAGCTTTAAACAGATTTAATTGATTCTTTTTGAGCGTAACTATATAGTCATTACCACCATCAATAATTAAGGCGAGCGTTTTTTTTTGACAATGTAGTGCATCGACGGTAATTACTACTTTATTACCGGATAGTTCTTGAACTAGCTCCTGTACGACTTCGACTTCACTTTTATGTTTATTTTCCATAACTTGATGTCGAACTACCCATCCATGATGATGACTATAAGCGGAAACCATACTGACAAAGTTTTGGTAAGAGCTGCTGCCACCTACTGAGGTACTTTTAATGCTTTTTCCATCTATTGCCATCAATTCTCCTTCGTCTATTGACAATTTCTCTTGAGACCATACATTAAAAAGAACGGCTAATATCTCAAAATCTAATGATTGAATTATATTTCTAAACGTTGAGTCTGATGGAAACCGAATATTACTTGGGAGGTTGAATAATTTTATGAGGGTCTTTCGATGATTTTTGGTGAATTCTACTAAGGGCTTATACCCCCAATATCCCGTGCAACTACCCAACAAAATTATCGTTAATATCAGCCAAAATTCATGTCTAATACCTCTCGAATGTCTAGGATCGGGAACTGCTTTAATTGATTCAATTAAATTCATTGTTGATTCATTCCATAATGATAGTTTACCCGGACGGGGCAGACTTGATTACCTCTTCTATCATACATTCCCCCCCTGACAATTAATCCACCCTGCCTAGCCCCCCGCGGGAGGGGGGGACAAGATCGCGATCTTTCGTCCCCCTTAAGAAGGGGGATTTAGGGGGAGCGAGATATGTGCAACTTCACATTAAATTGGTATTATCAACAATGTCCGATTTGCTGATTTTGCAACAGACATGGGTTAATCAAGCACATTCTCAAAACAGAATTACACTGTCATTTAGAAGGTTCAATTCAACCAGCTCCCCTACTAAAGGTAGCTGCACGTAACAATATTGAACTACCTTTTTCAGACGAAAAAGGCGCCAATAAATATTACCAACTTAAAACCATGTTTCATGGGGATGTTGTTGATAACTATTTACAGGTTGCCAAAACATTTAACTTAACAGCAGAGGACATCAAAAATCTGGCGAGTTTTAGGGACGATTTGACTAAAGCCAATTATTTAGGGTTTACAAGCGAAGTATCTCAACTGCGAACAGCACTTTTTAACGTCTATCAAGGATATCGACATGGTTAAAAGTATGTCCAAACAGTTTAACGAATTCATTCAAGACGATAGGGGTGATTTATCTATCAATCGTCTCACAGGAATTCCTAACATCAATTCGCCTCAGCCACCAGGAGATATTTCCACTTGGTTTCTGGGTACGCGGGCAGAAAATGGTGCTGAATTTAAAGAATTAATTGCCAAAGCTGTAGACCACATTATCGAGTATCGGCAGACATACCTGCCGGACGATCCAGAAACCATCACTCCTGAAGTAAAAAGCTCCCCAGAATATCGTGCTGGGATGGGTGCTTTGACAGACGCTTATCACAAATTGCTGGAATATTTGCGCGAGTACGCGACTCCCTATTTCAGTATGCGTTACCAGGGTCACGTACTGTGGGACACGACGTTGCCTGGAATGCTTGGCTATTTTGCCACCATGTTGCACAATCCCAATCAACTTACCATTCAGATGTCCACAGCGACAACCTTGCTGGAGTTGCTGGTAGGTAAGGATTTGTGTGCAATGGTCGGTTTTCCTTCTAATAACGAAATCGAACCTTGGAGCCATATTACGGCGGGCGGTTCCATTGCCATCATCGAGGCTGTTTGGGCGACGCGAGAACTGAAATTCTTCCCGTTTGCGGCGCGTGAAGCTATCAAAATAGAACCAGCACTCTTCAAAGCTCGTAACATTGAAGTGCCGATCGTAGACGGTAGCCACCCTAAACTGCTGGAAGCAACATCGTGGCAGCTATTTAACATCCGCCAAGATGACATTCTTAGTTTGCCTCAGCGAATTTGGGATCTGTGCGGCGAGAGCGAAGAACTCCAAGATATTTATAGCGTTTGGGATCTGCTGTTAAAGCGCAGCCTTAACGCTCGAGGATGGTCTGCAATGTCGCGCACCTGTTTCCCAGATGTCGGGGATTTGAAGATGATAACATCGTCAACCAAACACTACGCTTGGCCGAAGGCGATGGGGAGTCTTGGCATGGGTACTGACAACGAGATCGATCTATACGTTGATGCCGATGCGCGGATGGATATGAAGAAGCTAGAAGAAGCCTTAGCCGAGTGTTTGTCAAACCGCAATCCGGTGTTGTTGACGGCAGCCGTCCTTGGCAGCGTCGAAGAAAGCGCCGTCGATCGGCTTGAGAGTATCCTGGAATTACGCGAAACCTATCGGAAAAAAGGGTTGGAGTTCAATATCCACGTCGATGCGGCTTGGGGTGGATACCTGATGTCAACGATCCGTCGCGACTATAAATTTGCAGAGCAAAATTCTCCACTATTTATAGACGATTTTAGTCGCGTACCTTGCAACGAACACACGCTCAGGCAGTTGCAGCGCATCCGGGAGTGCGATAGTGCCACGATCGATCCGCACAAAATGGGCTATATCCCATATCCTGCGGGAGGCAACCTCTACCGCAACGGTCAACTGAAAAATCTCACAATTTATGCTGGTTCCTACATCGGTGCCACCCAATCAATTCGCCCCCAAGAACCGTCAGTGGCTATTTACGGTTTGGAAGGATCTAAACCCGGTGCTAGAGCAGCGGCGGTTTTCCTATCCCACCAAGTAATTCGACCATCTGTAAGCGGCTATGGCAAGATCGTCAGCCAATCCATGTTCAATACCAAGTTGTTCTGTCTGCGCCTATTGTTGATGGCAACAGAGCAGGATAACTTTATCACCAAAGAACTGGGTCTGAAGCCCCGTCCTTATAGGACGGCTTTGATTCTCTTCATTTTCTGTTAATTGTATTGA
>NZ_JAUBTO010000136.1:0-21302 GCF_036702495.1 Microcoleus sp. C2D2
CTGTAAGACTACTTCGGTAGCAAGACCCGATGAAGCGTCAAGAATCACCGCTGCTTTAGCGGGCGTGAGTATGTCAACCCTTCTCTCATGTCTTAGAGAATCGAGCGTGGCTTTAGCCGACTTTAGTTTCAATTAGCTAGAATTTTCCGGCAGGGACGATCGCCCTCTGGATCGACTTTCAAATCCCGGAGGCTGGGTTTCCCTACAAAGTCGGTGAATTTGGGCAATGCGCTCAAACAGCCTGCAGATGCTCAACTCGGTAGTCAACTACCCAGCATCAAGCGGAGTACCGCCGGAGATGTGGGCTTGTATCTGAACTCCACCGCAATTGGGAAAACCTTTGCAGGATTTGGGCTTTGGTTTCATCGCTCGATACATCAGGGGATGCTGACAAGCTCAAGAGTGCTCATCCAGTCTTGCCGGACAAGCAACGCTCTCATTGCAATATTTCGCGCACCAACCAAATCAGCGTGTAACTCATGACTACAACATTCGCATCGAAACAATAGTCCTTTGTTTGGTCTATTAGCATCCGAAGTATGTCCACATTTAGGACAACTTTTCGATGTGTAATGAGCCGGAACTTTAGTTGCTAACGAACCATTTAGATTGGCTTTGTAGTCGATATACCCGTGCAATTCGGCCTAAGACCATTTAGCTTTATTTCGATTAGCTCTACGTCTCTTTTTGCTTGCCTTCTTGCCCGATTTCGTCCTAGTCCTGTCCCGTATTCCGGTGAGGTTTTCTAGTCCAATTAGGGTGTTAGGTTTGGCAATATCCTTACTGATCTGGTGGTTTACATCAGCGATAAACCGTCTTTCTTTCCCAGACAAAGCGATTAGTCTTCGCTTCGCTGAACGAGTGTCTTTACGCTGAAGAGTCATCCGTGCTTTATGGTAGCGGTTAGCTTTATGTCTAGCATTCTTCCCTGAGTAGAATTTAGCCTTATTTTGCAAGTCTATTTCCACCGCTAAGTAGCGCATACCCACGTCAACACCAGAGACTCTAGTTATTTTCAGTGGGTCAATCTTAGGCGTTTCTACTTCGATACTTACCATCAGATAGTAGATCTTGGAGGAACGCTGATAGACAATTTTAGCCGCTCCAATCCTTGCACCATTAGCAATTAAATCTAAATGCTTATTGTAACCATCATACGAGACCACTATTCGACCTTGGAGAGTGATGATACTCACTTGCCTCTCGGCTTTAAAAGAGTAGTCACGTTGATAATTGAGGGTACAAGTTCGAGATATATATTTGGGGGCTTTGTCTAGGCCTTTATACCGTCTCTTAGTGTAGCCTTTAGCAATAGCATCGTTAGATTGTTTTACCTTAGTCCACAGAGTCTTATAGGTTCCAGACACTTGTCTGGGTACATTGCAAGCCATTTGCGCTCAAGAAAGCCCAAATCGAACCCGCAATTCGTTGTAGACCGCTTTCTGTAACGAGAGCACCATTGCTGGTTTTGCCTGCATCAAAAGCAACTTGTGAAGTGTAATTCAAGGCATCTCGGTAGGCTCTAGCCGTCTGAGACACCAAAGCTTTTTGCTCGGCAGTCAGTTTTAGTTTTAGCTTGGCGGTGATTACTTGGGACATTATTTTCACGAACTTTGGTATTATTGTATCTCGTGAAGATAGTAAAAACAAGGGGCAGGATCGGGAATCTGTTCGTTCTTCGACCACCCCTTCCCGTACAACATCTAAAGATTGTCGGTTTTGGTCAGGGGTGGATCTCTTCACTCACGCGCATTCCTCCCGACGCTCACGCCCTGCGGTAGAGCGCGGGACTCCTGCTGTCTAGTTGAGGAATCAAAGCTCAAGGGCTCAGCAGGGCGGCGGCTGCATTATCTGCCACGCTCAAGGAATCTCCTACCAAATAGGCAGCATCCTGCCAGCGACGGTGCAACAGGTTTAAAGCAGCACTCAGGCGCAACGGGAGCGAGTTTCGCCGAGGCCGGGTTAATGCCGAACTGGCGGCGCGCCAATTGCATCACTAACTCAGCGAGAAACACACGGGTCGATTTGCTTGCCCGCACCGGCGCGAAACTCGTAGTAAACAAATCGAGTAGCAATGCCGATGCTTTCATCGAGCCAGTCTTCGAGCATCCAAGCCTCAGCTTGCTTTCCTCTCGTCTGCAGGCCACAGCGGCCGGGAAGGAAACCGAGACTCGATCGAGTGCAAAATTTGCGTCGAGTCTGCGAGATCCTCCGGTTGAGCTTCGAGTTGAGGCAGCAGCACTGGCACTGTCCTCAAACCTCCCGTCAGAGCCTTGAGTTTCAAAACGTGCAGCCCGGGAGTCAAATTTTTAACTTGAAAGAAAATGCCTTTGTAACCCAGCGAATCAGCGGACTTTGCGGCAGTAAGCGGAGGTACTTAACTTTAGTAAAAGCATCAGACTACAACTAACACCCAACTTGAGACCTAGACCTATGAGATGAAAAAATGCGAGGAGCGAACGATTTTTCACTCGCAGGCTAGGCTCGTTGGGCAAACACTCTCGGATCGCCCTAGTTAGGGAGACTTTTTAGGAGAAGGGGAAGTAGTTCCACCAGCCCCAGCTCCACCAGTCCCGGCTCCACCAGCCCCAGGAGTGGCTCCTGGAGTGGTCTTTGGAGTTTCCTTCGGTGTTGGAGAAGAAGTAGAAGCAGGAGGAGTAGTAGTAGTGCCAGTGCCGCCAGTGCCGCCAGCGCCGCCAGCGCCACCAGCACCGCCGGGAGTGGGGCTAGAGCCACCGCCGCCGCCGGCATCGCCTCCGCAGGCGCCGAGGGCTACTGCCAAGCCCACGGCCAAAGTCAAACGAATTAATCCCTTGTTCATAAAAACTCCTTAAGATTGAAAACCCATCGCAAGGAAGGGAATAGTGTACTTGAGAAACAATGCTGGCACGAATAGCTCAACGATTCGCTCGTTGATTACAATACTGCATTTATTAATAAATTTCACCTGGATTATGGCTAACCGGCAAAGATTTATTTTTTTTTGGGCAAATCCTGAAGTCAAAGGGACCAGTGGTAGGATTGGTTGGTTGGCTTGTGAGGTATCTTTGGTAAGGACAACCGATCGAACGCAGATTGCCACCACTGGCGATCGCCTGCAGACAAAAAACTCTTAACCTGAATCAAGCTGAAGCTACCACACTTTACGTTTTGGTGAACTCTATGACCGCTGCTATCAGATCCCCGGATTCTCCCCGCTCCCGAGCGGCCCGCAAGCCCGAGAAGGGCTCCGCCAACCGCAAAGTTACTTCTATTGCCCGAGCTAGGCGGGCGAAGACAGGACCGGTATTGCCCAATTACTCGGCAGCCGACTCCGAGGCGATTGCTCGGCCCGGAGCATCGGTGCTGAAAGTCCTACCAGCTCGCCAGCAGCAGCCTGTGTGGTTGCGATCGCTCCTGCAGGCACAGCGCGCCTCGTCAGTGGTAGCAGTTATGCTTTTGGGCGGTGCTCTGAGTCTCTACGGCTTGACGGTTTACGGCGAGCAGCGCTGGAGTCAGGATTATCAAAAACTGGAAACTCTGCGCCTCCAGGAACAGCAGTTGAGTGCTGCTAGCGAAGTCTTGAAACACCAACTTGCTAAAGAAGCCCAAAATCCGGAAACCGGTTTGGCGCCGCAGAATCCTGGGAACACGATTTTCTTGCAGCCTGCCCCTGAAACCCGATCGCCCCTTGCGACACCAAACTCCGATCCCGTTCTCAAGAATCGAGCCGGTGTGCAAGCACCGCTGGGCTATTAAGCCTGTGTCAAAGCCGAGTGTGCCCTCAGGCTCTGAGTGTCCGAGGGCCTGAGAATTTGAGGATATAATTTCCTTTTTGGCTTTGAATGCAAGTCGCGATCGATTTCCTTCTTCCCACCGTCCGTTAAAAATTAAAAATAATTAACACCACTTCGCAAAAAAGAATGCAACTCTAGGTCCGATCCAAAGGCTGATAGCGATCGCTCATTCCCAAGTCTTTAATTCTCTCTTCTAAATTAGAAATTATAAATTCTAAATTCTAAAATGATCTATAGCGGTTCGATCGCTTGGTGAGGTATGCCCTGCGCGGGCCAATGCCCTGCGCGGGCCAATGCCCAATGCCCAATGCCCTGCGCGGGCCAATGCCCAATGCCAGATAGTACCTCATGTTACTGAGAAAGGCTATAACTTGCTATTGAATTTTTAATGCCATGAGCTACGACCCCCGTTTTGACCGCTACAGATCGCCGAACTTGAAACGCCCAAAACCGTCGGGCGATCGCACAGGGTGGAGAAAACAAGGCAAACCAAGAGCAGACGGCAGTTTCGGCAGATCGCCACAACAGACGGCTCTAGCTTGGGGGCGGCCGGTGGAGCGTTTAAAACCCAGCAAGTTCCGTTTGTGGGCCGTGTGGGCGGTGTTGATGCTGGGGGGGCTGGGGCTGGCTGTGAATTTGTTTTATTTGCAGGTGACGCGAGCTCCGGCGCTGCGCAAACAAGCCGAGCAGCAGCAAACTCTCAAAACGAAGCCGTTTGTGCCCAGACGCCCGATAGTTGACCGCGCGGGGAATGTTTTGGCGATCGACAGACAGGTGTACACGCTCTACGCTCACCCTTCGTTATTTAACCACTCGAAGGCCCAAATTGCTGCTAAATTGGCTCCGATGCTGCCGATCGAACTGAGTCCGGGCACTACGGCGGAAACTGAACTGCTGCGCAGGTTTAATCTTGGTGAAAGCGGTATTACAATTGCTGAGTCTCTGGCTCAAGAGGTTGCCGATCGCGTCGCCCGGATGCAAATTAAAGATAGTCCGGTGGATGGGCTCGAGTTGCTGCGCCAGCAGCAGCGTTTTTACCCGCAGCAAGAGTTGGCGGCTGATATCCTCGGTTATGTTGACGGGGAACGCAAGGGACAAGCTGGGGTGGAATACAGCCAGCAGAATTTGCTGGAACGCTCGATGCCGTCGATTCAGTTTAGCAGGTCGATCGATGGGAATTGGGTTCCCGATCGGCTGACGGCGGGTTTTGTGCAGCTTGATGATTTGAAATTGCAACTGACGATCGACAGTCGCTTGCAGCGGGCGGCCCGTATTGCTCTTAAGGAAAAAATGAAGCAACACGGCGCGAAGCGGGGCACGGTGATTGTGATGGATGCCCGTAACGGGGAATTGCTGTCTGTGGTAGCGGAACCTTCTTATGACCCGAATCAATATTTTAATTTCGATTTGTCACGCTATAAAAATTGGGCTGTAACTGATGTTTATGAGCCTGGTTCGACTTTTAAAGCGATTAATGTGGCGATCGCTCTGGAAGCGGGTGCGGTGAAACCTAATACTGTGTTTAACGATGAAGGTCGGATTTACATGGATGGCTGGACTATCCAAAATTCCGATTACCAACAAGCAGGCGCGCGCGGCCCTTCGACTGTTACTGCGATTTTGAAACATTCGAGTAATGTGGGGATGGTGCACGTAATGAGAAGTATGAAAGCTTCTCTTTACTATCAAGCTTTAGAAAAACTCGGACTCGGACAAACTGCAGGAACAGATTTGCCTTTTGAAGTAACCAGCCAGCTTAAAAATCGAGAGCAATTTATTAATTCTCCTGTGGAAGTTGCTACTACTGCTTTTGGTCAGGGTTTTTCGATTACTCCGATGCAGTTGGTGCAGCTTAACGGAGCTTTGGCTAACGGCGGCAAGTTGGTGACTCCTCACGTGGTGCGGGGACTTTTCGATCGGGAAGGTGAACCTTATTGGAAGCTTCCGAGGGGTGCTGCGAAGCAAGTTTTTTCCCCTGAAACTACTAAGCAGGTGTTAGAAATGATGGAAACTGTGGTTGATGGCGGTACGGGGAAAGCTGCACAAATTCCCGGCTATCGGATTGCTGGGAAAACGGGGACGGCTCAAAAAGCTAATGCTGGTGGGGGTTATTCTAATAAGGCGATTATTACTAGCTTTGTGGGGATAATGCCTGTGGAGGCTCCTCGGTATGTGGTGCTGGCGGTGATTGATGAGCCTAAGGAGGGTACGGGGGGTACGGTGGCGGCGCCGATTGTGGAGTCGGTGATGGAGGCGCTGATTTCTATTGAGAAGATTGCCCCGAGTAAGAAGTAGTTGATTAGACCTCTCCAATAATTATTGTGGAACAGGCATCTTGCCTGTTCAAGACTGGCTTTTCTGGAGATGTCTATTATATTGTATGCTGCGTCAGGAATTGACGATCGCATATCAGCACGGACAACAGGGCAACTCTGGACACCGCACGGTGCAGTTTCCCTACCCTAACATCATCGATCGCCCGATCGGATGTCACGATCGACAACCCGGCTATTGAGGACACGGCACCGTGCCTGTTGGTGTGAACTTAAGACTGAAACCTGTGAGAAATCTCGCTTTTAACCGAGTCTAGATCCCCCTCGCATCCCCCTTAAGAAGGGGGACTTTGAGAAGATTCTTCCCCCTTATTAAGGGGGGCGCCAGGGAGATCGAGCGTTAATCGTCAGACAGCAGATCCGTAGTACGTTTAACGTTAAGCTGACACCAATAGGCACGGTGCGGTGTCCCTACCCCAAAATCATCGATCGCCCTGTCATATCAGGTCCGGTGGATTCCCTCCGCTTCGCTTCGCCCGAAATCAGGTAGGGGCGGGTAAACCTGCCAATATCTGCCAACAATCTCCAATCTCAAAAACCCGCCCGACGGGGATATTATGGTCAATCGATCGCCCTGTCAGTAACAATATCTTTTGTCGTCGTTGCGTTTTGATTGTCTTTTGGAGGTGCGCTTATGTCCTAAAAGAGTGGAGATGATGATGCAGCGTTGGCTGTTTGTTAAGTTGGGATGGTGTAGGGTTAGGGTTCCTTTGGCTCTGATACTGGTTTGGGTGCAGTCGTGGTCTTTTCGAGATACGGGGCAACCTCGGTAGTTGAACATGACTCGCCGGATTGTGCCGTTTTCTTTTTGCTCGTTGTTTTCATTTACTTGGAGCACTGTTGTTTCTGCTGGATCTATTTGAATTTGCGGTTCTAGGTTTTTCCATTGGTTGGCTGGTAGTTGGGCTGGGGTAATGTCGGCTGGGTGAACTGCTATCTGTACGTTTTTTCCTACTTCTTTGAAGCTGGCTTGCCATGAAATTTTGTCCCGTTTGGCGTTGCTTTGGGCAAGTTCCATTGCCCAATAAGCTCGATCGAGCGATACTTTTAAACGCTGGTTGTTGATGAACATCAGCCAAGAGGGGGCGACGATCGCACTAAATATTCCTACGATTAAAAGAATTATCAATATCTCAATCATTGTAAAACCGGCAGCAGGTGTAGTGGCTCTGCCTTTGATCGTTTTATCTATTGACACGTAGATGCACTCCTCGATATTTTACTGGCACAAAAAAACAGCTCCTGGGAGCTATTTTTTTTTGTGGTATATTATTTTAACTGTTGGGTTTGGTAAATGTCTAGAGCCCAATACGGTTCAGTTAAGTCGGATCCCCCCTAGCCCCCCTTAATAAGGGGGGGACAAGAAGTTACTCTTGCGTCCCCCGTATTAAGGGGGATTTAGGGGGATCTCCGAGGCATAAACAGTTTTAACCCAAGCGTATTGGTCTAGATCCGTATTTACTGAAAATTTATGGGAATTTAAAAGCGGGTAAGGAAAGGGCTTTCAGGAGACGGCGCCGTGCCGTTTCGCTACAGATAGGGCCTGCAAGGTATATTTTGTGAGCAGAGGGCATCCAGGACACGGCAGTGCCGTTTCCCTACAGCAATTTTGTCGATCGCCCGATCGGTACTCCTCTAGTCGTTAATTTACTGGACAATAATGGACAATAAGCACATAAGCTGAAATAATCAGCTTATGCCAAAATTTGTCAAACCTAATGAAGCAGCTAACACTCTGGGGGTTTGCCTCCGAACCCTCAGGCGATGGGAAGCCGAAGGTAAAATCAACACGGTCAAAACGCCATCAGGACAACGGCGATATGACATCGAAAAGTTCATTAAAGAAGAATCAGAAGACGGAAGAAGACGTGCCACTGTTATCTATGCTCGCGTCTCTACCCGACCTCAACTTGGCGACCTCCATCGACAAGTTGAGCGACTATCAACGCTCTACCCAAGCGCAGAAGTTATTAAGGAAGTGGCAGGAGGACTCAATCTTAGGCGGAAAGGACTGCTCTCCCTTCTGGGACGAGTTCTCAAAGGAGATGTCAAAGTTATTGTGGTTGCCCACAAAGACAGACTTGCTCGGTTCGGGTTCGACCTCATTGAATGGTTGTGTGAAATCCATGACTGCAAAATCGTGGTTCTCAACCAAGATAGTCGAGAGGACGACCAAGAGCTTGTTGCCGATATCATCGCCATCTTGCATAGTTTCTCCAGTAGACTCTATTCCCTTAGAAAACACGCCAAGCAAATCAAAGAACTCGTACAAGAAGGCACCGAGACACAAGACCCAAAAGCTAGCTCCAAATAAGACGCTTAAAATTAGGGTGTATCCCGAAGCTGAGTTGCATAAAACCTGGAAACAATGGTTGGCTGCAGCCAGATATTGCTACAACAAAGCAATATCTATACTTAAAAACAACCCAAGCCTAAGCGCCTATTCGTTGCGAGATAGCGTAATGAATTCCAACTTACCTGATTGGATAAAAGCTACTCCTAATCATCCAAGAGAAAACGCTATTTTTGATGCTCATGACGCTTGGAAACAGGCTAAAAAGCAGCAAGGAGAGGCTCATTACAGAAGCTGTCGGCAACCCGTGCAAACCATTAAGTTTCATGCCTGTAACTACAAATCTGGTACGTGGTATCCAGGTTTGACAAAGAAGTTAGAAGTCAAAGCTAGCGAAACTCTTCCTGTTGTTTGCGAACACGCAACCCAATTGATACGAGATAGGCAGCGCTGGTTTGCTGTTTTTCCCGTTCGTGTAGAGGAAGTTCTTTCCAAAGCTAGTAAGGTAATTGCGTTAGACCCAGGCGTGAGAACGTTTTTAACTGGCTACGAAGGTGAAGCTATTTTAGAGTTTGGCAAGGCAGACATTGGACGCATTCATCGATTGTGTTCTCACCTTGACAAACTAATAGGTAAAGCAGCCAAAGCTTGGCGCAAACAGAAACAGAAAATGTATAAAGCTGCTCACCGAATCAGAAATCGCATTCGCAATTTGATTGATGAATGTCACAAGCAGGTTGCCAATTATTTAACCACAAACTACAAAATCATCTTTCTGCCCAAATTTGAAACCTCTCAAATGGTTATCAAGTCAAAACGCAAGCTGAATACTAAAACAGCTAGAGCAATGCTTACTTGGGCAAGCTACCGATTTAAGACATTTCTTAAGTCTTTGGCCGGGCGTCGTGGCGTTGTGGTTGTGGATGTCAACGAATCCTATACTAGCAAGACTTGCACCCATTGCGGATTTCAGCATGACAAGTTAGGCGGCTCCAAAACATTCAAATGCCCTAGATGCGGTCATGAACACGACCGAGACTGGGGTGGCGCACGGAATATTATGCTCCGTGCTCTGAGGGACGGCTCCTTTGCTCTCAACCTAGCCGTTGGAAGCATTGCTATCGCGTCAGATGTGTTTGTCCACATATGTTCAGCGTAATACCGTCAGGACTGTATGTATTTTCCATCTTGCAATAGGCCCATTTGCAGGTTGCGGCCGTTGTAGCGCCACAATTCGGGTACTCCTAATGCTTCGTAGTTGTTGAACTGAGTCCGAGATGTGAGGTCGATTTCTATGGCTAAATCGGGAGGTGGGTCTGTTTCTAAGTCGATGCGGTTTTTGCCTCTGACTGCGGCTTCGTTTTGGATGTAGAAACAGGCGTCTGCTTCTACTGCTTGAGCGATGTTTTCATTTTTGAATGTGGTGGAACCCAGAGGCCAAAATTCGATGTCTAATTCTTCAAGGAGAATTTTTACTAAGTCGCTAATCAGGACTTTGGTAACTTCGTGTTCCATTAGCGGAACCATGATTTCTAATGTTCCTTTGCTGTATGAAAGTCGGGATGCGCGACTTTCTCCCAATTCTGTTAAAAGGGTTTCAAACATCGGCCAGGTTATGTCTTTGAGTAATAGTTGATTTCCTGGCTGGATGATTATTTGTTTTAGTTCTAGCTGCATTTTTTGACGGTTTTAATTAAATTTGAAAGATAAAATAATTTATGTTAATATTTTAGCAATTCAGAACTTATGCGGAATTGCTGTTTGAGATTAAGATTAAATTTATTGATAGCTATTAGGAGCACCCAGTTAGTTGCATTCTGTTCCTTCAGCAGTTCTCATTCCTCCTATGAGAGTGTCCACGATCGCACACTGCTTAGCACCACCCTTAACAGGAGAAACACTGACTTTAAAAGGCAGGGTTGGTGGACTGTTTGGATCGAAAGCACCATCAAACTTAAAAGTGAGCGATTTTTGAGTAGCAGTAAGAGTAGGAGCAGGAGGAGCAGCAGGAGGAGTTGTATCTCCACCAATAACAGCAAGTTGAACCTGTCCAGCTTTAACTTCACCTCCTGCATTTAACTCTTGTGTAGCACCACCCGTACCTAGTGGCGGGTAAAAAGTTACTTTTAGCGGGTCATTGGTATCAAATATAATAGTGATATCGCGCTTAGTTCGCTTTGCTTCGCTTTGTGCACTTCGCAATGATTGGAGAACTCGATCGTTCACTGTGCGAACTCTTTGTCTGTTGATGAATGCCAGCCAGCTTGGAGCGGCGATCGAACTTAATATACCTAATATCAACACTATCACGATCAATTCTAGAAGCGTGAATCCTCCATCACCTTTTCTGGATGAAGTTTTGTTGAAATTAGGGCTGGGCTTGGCAGCGGAGTTATGCAAAAGTTTTAATAATATTGGTGGGGTTTTCATGGTACTCTCTTATTGTTTATCGGCGGGCAGCGATTCGGAAATGTGTTTCAGACATCAGTTATTTTCCTCGTGCCCCTAGACCTTCTACTTGCACGCTTGCTGTTGGGAAATATGCCGCTTTCTTGGCATCATAATCAGCATAATCAGTTTGAAGGCGACGCAGGCTATTTCCTCTGATAGTTACTCTGGCTATGTTTTTAGATGTATCAACACAAGCGTAGAAGCTGTGGGTAGAGCCGTATGTTATTAGTAAATGCTCGGGAGCGAATGCTGGTGTTCCAGCAGGTGTTACTGCTGGCGGGACGAAACCCAGAATAGTTTGACACTTTGCTCCTGTCGGAATCAGATCATTCGGAAGATTTTGTGTGTGGTCTATATAATTAACGAGGACTTCAGGCTGTGGACCTGCCAAGCCCGTTGGATTTGTCACATTAACTGTTGGAGTGTTTAGGTTAAAACTTGTATTAAAAGCTGGATCTGTTTGCTGAGCCGTTGTTGTGTTGCCCTTACCGTAAGGGGTTAAACCACCTGGAACTGAAGGGTCTATCACTCGATCGATTCCATCCCTAATTTCATAGCGGACAATACGGGTAGGACAATTACCTCCAGCCGGCTGACACCAAGTAGAGTCGTTATCTGTAATTTGGTAGTAAGCAACTAAAGAAAGTACGTAGGTGTCGTTGCATTGACTGGAGTTGCAATTTTTGGGTTTGATAGTGGCAGCAACAGTCGGATTAATAGGAAGAGCATTTTTGAGCTGCTGGCGCTTCCAAAATACCAGAATTGGTTTTCCATTTGCATTTTGAGGAAGCTGTGGTCTAACCTCCTGTTCGTTGGGGCCGCGAGGCCCCTCAAGCGCCCTTTTGTCGTAAATATATATCGCTTGATTCAAATCTTGGGCAATGAAATCAACCGCCGCCTGAATGTCTTGCTCGGTGTTTGTCTTTACTTGTTCTCTCCTATCGGTATTCAGCATATCGACTACAAAACCTATCATCGGCGTGATGATTAAAAATGCCATAATCGAGCCGACTAATAGCTCGACTAGAGTCATGCCCTTTTCTGTTTGAGCTGACCCTGAGCGGTTTCGCTGGTGATGAGTTTTCAGAAGCAACCTGAGTAGACTTTTCATTTTGACTTCTTCCTGTGCCAAGTGGTAGGGAGCGATTTTAAATTTAACAACGGGGACTTTGATTATTACTAACAGCCCGTGTTGCCTGGTTTTCTGAGTCGATCGCACAACGATCGATATGGAGAGCTACCTCCTTGTGTAGTAGGGGGGATTTCCGTTTCCATTACCACCAAAGGCGCTTTTGGGTCGCCGAGACCGGAATTAGCGACGGATTGCTGTGTAGGTATCATCGTGCCCGGAGAAGCATCGGCCCGGTAAACGCGAACAGTCAAAGCATAGCCTGTGTCTGTAGGAATAGTTGTTCCTGTATTCGGAAGACGAACACCTTGAACAAGAAACTCTTTGCTGCCAGCACAACCTGGCGTTTGATCGAACTCAACGCAGTACAGAACGTCAAGGGATGTAGGAGCGGCAGGAGGATCAGTACCATCTGCGGCAGGAAACCATTTATCTGTCGATTTAATCGCCCCCGTCCTGAGAGCGTCGATATAACTTCTCGCCGCCTGCGTGGCGAGTTCCACCCGCCGCGCTTGTACGCGAGTTGCTACTGAGAAAGCCATCACGGGGGCGATCGCAATCATCAGCACCGAAACCACAATCATCGCTACCAACGACTCGATAATCGTGTAGCCGCCATCTCGCGACTTGGATAGATTTTGTTGTCGTTGTTGGTTTGTCATATAGAAGTCTCCGGTAATTGCTCGGCCGAAAGTTAAAGGTTGGGAGGACAAAGTGGTGGGCGATTGGGATTGGTAACAGGTATAGCAGGTGACCCTGAGGTACCTGTCGCCGGAGCAAGTTCCGCACACATCAAAGTTTCTACCCACAGGTCATTGCGGGGTACTTCCCGGAAAAACTCATCCGGGGTAGACTTTGCAGGAGGAGTAGTGAACCTTTGGGTAAACAAGTCAGGCGACTGAGATACCAGGCCCACGTCATAACCCCAGTTTCTGACAGGGGGAGTAAAGAAGGGAATCCGACCCAGATTAGTGCTGCTACCGGGAATGCTGCCAGTGGATGTTCTATAGCCAGCTTCAGGAGGATTAGTGAGAAGGAATGGAACTGGCAAGGGGGGTTGGAGGGGCGGTTGGGTTGTAAGTTGCGGTTGCGCAAACAGACTCAGCAACGTAGTGTCTGGAGCTGTCTGTTGCGGAGCCGCCGGATCGAGAATCGGGAGGTAGGGTGCGGTGCTGTAGGCACTGCGGTTGAACTGAATAAAACTACCTTGAATGTTGGTGGCAATGGTATTCCAGCTCTCCAAAAACCTCGGCAAGTTTTGCAGGCCGCCGTTAAAGTCACCAACGTTGTTGCCTAATGCTCGCGAAGGAGTGTCGTTCGAGCCTACAATCAGATTGAATGTTGTGGCCACAGCCGACGGTATCCACCCCGTCTGTTGCACGATCACTCCACCTGGTGGGTTAGGAGCTGGGCCCGCTGGTCCGACAGTTTGAGTCTGCGAGACCGGTATCAGCAGCGGCTGCGAAGCCGTAATACTAGCTTGAGCGGTATTTGGAGGGGTTGATGATGCTCCTAAAACTGGTACCAATTGACCCGTGCTGTCAATCCGGCTGCGGTTGAATACATACGGGAAATCGCCTGCACCGTAGGTTACTGCATTACCGCCAGACGCTGCCGTGGTTGCAAACCACAAAGAATTAGTTGATGTTGTCCTGGTTTGACCAGCACCATTAACCACAATAACCTGGTTTGTGGCGGCGTTAACTCCTAAAGGCTCTGGAGCAACCGAGTTTCTCAGAGCGAAAGGTGAAACAGCGTTTCTGTCAAAAGCAACGCGGCGGGGGAAGCGCTGCAATTCTGGCGTTGGGGGAATAGCCGTTGTTCCCGCTGGATAATCGGCTATGGTTACAGAATCACCAACAGTTGCCTTACGTGTGTCTGCTGGATCGACGTACCAGTCGTCATCCGTACAGGCAGAAACCGGCAGTTTTGTACACACTTCCATTACATACTCCGCGAACTGCCCGCGCCTCTGCACGGGGGTAACGAAGTTGTTGAAGTAAGAACTTCTAAGAGCGTTATTATTCGCGTAGTTGAGGTCTAAAAAGTCTGGGGGGTTCGCAGCTATGCCTCCAGTAGCAGAAAATGCGCCGCTGGAGAGTCCGTTGGTAACAAAGTTGTTGCTATAAAATCCTTGCTGTTGGCGGGGTAATACCGCAGCAGCACCCGCATTGTTTCTCAGGTCGAAATCTCCCTCGTTGCGGAAGCCAAAACGGTAATTCGCAGATAGTAGGGTGACTGCATCTGACAGTACGTTTGCGGGACGCCAATCGTCGCCTGTCGTACATCCGGTGACTCTGGGGTCGTTTTGGCGGCAGGCAAAGTTTGGATTGAGGTCTTTGCGATCGTAGAAACTAGCCCAATCAAGAGTCTGATTAAACTCTTCTTGAGTGTGAAGGTTGAAATTTCCTTGAATATAAACTGGCAAATTAGATGCCAAAGTTAGTCCTTTTTCCCTTACCACATCCAAGACACTAGGATTAGTTCCTATGCCGGGGATTCGAGCTAGCTGCTGACCGTTAACGAGGAGAATCCCGTTAGGCTTGCGGGTGGGGTCGAGTCGGGAGTCCGTAGGACTGACCGATGCGCTCCTTGCTTCATCTATGCTTGTGCCTCCTGCACCGGGTATGCGGGCGCTGCGATCGGGCAGCGCATCATCCCGGCTGGCATAGATAATCCCGCTGTTCGGCAGTAAATACTCTCCCGCTCCAATTTGGGTGCTCCGTAATTGATTGAGGTCTATTTGAGTGGCGCGAATTTCTAAGGGTTCCCGTTCTTCTAAGGGCAGGTTGTAGTTTCCGGTTAGATTGGCCGGTTCTGCTGGTGGAATAGCTACTAGGGGACTGCTCAGGGTAAAGGCTTCGTTAACATTAGGGGTCTGCCAGTCATCGCGGTCGATCGCCTTGATTTCTCTACCATTCAAAAATGCTACTTCTTTTATAGCCCCATCAGGAATACCTGCGCCAGCTCCAGCGGTACCCGCCAGAATTTGTATAGCGCAATTAGTTGAGTCAATAGCCGCTGTTTGTGCCAAAGAGCGATTGGCGGGGTCAGGGGCTGCGAGAGCCTCTCTCAGAAGCGGGTTGACAAACCGACCGTCGGGGAAGACTAAGTTAGCTTGCTGTTCTAAAGGAGTACCTCCGGAGAACAAGCCGTTTACGGGATCGGGAGTCAAAGGACCGATCACTCTCCCGGCTACTATTCCATTGACGCCATATACCACCCCATTGTTAGAGCCAACTTGAGTTCCGCGAGTCCCTAATGAGAGGTCGCCGCTGACATCAGGAAGTCCACCTAGATTTAGATTTCTGGCTGTAGAAGCCGTGCTGGGGTCGTAATAGCTGCTGATGCACGCCAGCGGCGTCTCATTGAAAGTTCCCGCTCCCCCTGGTGCCACACCGTTGTCATAGTGATAAACTACTGTCGCCCGCATCCGCAAATCCCCCTTGGCATACTGGGGAGTAGTCGGGTCGATCGCAGAACCTAGTGCTACCGCCAGTCCCGTTGGCGTTAGCCCTCCTGGGGGTAAAGGTACCATCGGCAGGCCTGCTCCTGGCCAGGTTTTCCACTCCAGCGCACCAGATGCAATATTGTTGTTATACACCCGAGACCCCGGCCCCAGAGGCGACATCGGCATTGTATCGGGCCACACAACTGGGTAAGTCTCAATAACAGCATTAGTTGTTGGGTCGTCGTAACGATCTGTAGCGATTGTGCCTTTGGTCGCACCCGTCAAAGGATCTTGCCAAGTGGGGGGTGGCAGAAAAGAATTAATCCGCTCGTAAACCCCAGCACCGGTGATGACGCGCAGACCGCCAGTGGCAGCCAGCGGATTGACGGGGACTCGGGCGGCTTCACCTTCCCAGAAACCGCTGCGGTCGGTTGCTCCCACGTCAGCCAGTTTTGTCACCTGGGGCGATCTAGTACGCTGTGTACTGCTGCCAGTCCAGGTTGCACCCTGAATTTCTTGGGGCTTGCTGACCAATTTGCCATCACCGGCATCCCATCTCAGGGCCGGTAAGTTATTTCCCGCCACTACGCGATCGCCCAACCTTTCTTCTTTTTCTAGCTTTTCTGAAGGGTCTGTTGCTTCTAGCTGGTTTGTTGTAAGTTGAATCTTGGTGTCCGCGGGATCGGGAAGGCTCCATGCGTCGGGAGGTCGCAGATCGTCAGTACCTTCTCCTTCAAGAGGCCATCCCCCCGGTTGTTCTGGCGGTAGCGGTGGCGCCCAGGGAAGGCTGTAATCCTTAGTTGGGTTATCTGTTAGTCCTACTTCAGCAAAAGGAACTTTCCGGAGTGTCTGTTTAAAATGTTCTTCCAGCGCTTGTTTGCGGGTTTGGGTGTCCGGTTTATTTCGCACCGAAAATGGGTCGTCCGCTGCTACAGTCTCAACATCTTCAGCCGGAGGGTTTGCTCCCCTTCTTGCTGCTACAAGCATAGAGAGGCGAGCTGTATAGGCAGCATTGTTATAAAGTACCTGCAAGCTGTTATTGCCGGTGGCGGATTGATTGGTGGGGCTAATAGTTTGGGCCCGACTTAGCATTGCTTGAGTTCTCCCGCCGCTCCCACCCAGAGTAGCTTTTGTCTCAAAAAGATGTACGCCCACTGGATTCGTGGGTACGGTGCTGCCCGACCACCCGCTAACTACATTTCCTCCCACCTTAATTTTGCTATTTTCCTGGGCGTAAAAACAGGAATCTGGGCTGCTGATTTGATACAGTTGTATACTATTAGGAGTATTGACCCCTGATACCAACAAATTGCTATTTGTAAATATGCCCCCGTTCAGATTCAGCGGAGGCCCGGGCGATATATCCATATCGTCTTCATAAACTGCCGCGTTGTTGGCGAGGGGAATGCGGCTTTGGTCTTGCTGGTATTCAAGGGCTGAAATGCTGGTGGTGCCTTTAAAGGCTTGATAATTCGCACCCAGGGTGCCAGCTTCTGCGGGTGTAATTGGTACATTAACCGTATAAACAAAAAAGCTCTTTTTCAGTAGACCGTCGTCGGTTTTGTACCAACCCAGGTTGCCCACCAAATTAGCAACTGTACCTCCACCCCTGGCACAGCTAGGGGCTGCATTCCCCGACGACATTGGTGGGGTTCTTGCTTCTATCGGTCTTCTCGGTCTTGTGAAGTCGCCTACATTTGGGGCGACATTACTGCGTGCGGGGGTGCGGGAGAATATTCCGTAGAGGGTAAAAGTGTCAAATATTCCATCCTTATCGGTATCGACTGGATATCTCCAAGCAGTATTTATAGCTTCATTTTCTAAATTTGTTGCGGGGTCAAAAATGGGGTTTCGAGGATCGGCTGCTGGATTTGGGGTACCTGGGGTATCGCTAAGACTCGCTCTAAGGATCAGCCGTTCCTCGCCCCCAAATGTGTAAAGATCCGTACCACCTGTAACGTTGGCCAGCCTGTTGTACAAATTTTCATCGGATGGAGTCGCCGTCGGTTTTTGCGGGTCTTCGTACAGCAGGAACTGAATTTTCGCTTTTGCCCGATCGAGCGCGGGAGTCGCGGCCGCCAGCACCTGCTGGTTCACGCGCACGTTGCGAGCAATATTCCCCCGATCGAACGATCGCAGCGTAATCGCCACTGTCAACAAGATCACTACCAGCAACACCATCGTCACCGTGGGCAACACAAACCCCGCGACTGGCAATCTCGCCCGGCGGCCCATAGCCATTAGCGATCGTAGCATTGCTCTCATCAGACGCTTCGCCCCCGAGCGAGTCACGCCTAGTACCCGCCGCAGCAGGGATACGATAACTTTCGATAATTTGCTTTTAAACATTGACGCCTTCCTGAATAATTTCAGAGATGGTATTGCTGGTAGTTACTGCTTGGCAGCAGGATCCCATTTCTATGATTCCCATTTCGATCGACATCCATATCAGCCTGTTGCACAAATTCACAAAATGTGTACTTTGGCTAAAAAATAAAACCCACAAACCCAGAACCGAGTTAACCGCCGATATTTTTCCCCGCAAGATTTGCCAAGCAAGGATTACGGCCTAGGGAACTACACCCTATCTTACTTCAATCCAATTGTCAGTGTCCAGAGCCAGAGTCTGTTCGATCGCCCAAAAACAACGGTCGCCACCGTCTCCGCTGTATTTCCCAGCCCTTACCTTGCCCGCTTTGCGGGCCTGTTCCCCTTGCTAGCGATTTCAACCGCCGGAACCTAGAATGTAGAGTGGGCGATCGACTTGTGGTTGGGCCTATCCGTGCCCTCAAATCTAAATTGGGCGATCGAATTTCCGCCCTGCGTCATATCAATTCCGGTTGCACTCCTGATGATGGGGAGTCGGGAGTCGGGAGTCGGGAGTCGGGAGTCGGGGGATGTGGAATGATGGGGAGTCGGGAGTCGGGAGTCGGGAGTCGGGGAATGTGGAATTATTGACCTTGACTCGATCGTGCCCATCCAACCCGAAACCATATCAAAGTGCGATCGAAATTCCGCCCGGCAAAGTGCGATCGAAATTCCGCCATGCGTCAAAGTGCGATCGAATTTCCGTTTGGCGTCAAAGTGCGATCGAATTTCCGTATTGCCCGCCAGCGGGCCAGTACAAGTGCAAAATATAAACCTACCACCCATGAAAGAAACTCCCAAACCCCCCGACTTCATCATCATCGGCACCCAAAAAGGCGGCACAACATCCCTGTACAACTACCTAATCCAACATCCCCAAATCGCCCCCGCCGCCCAAAAAGAAGTACATTATTTTGACTTAAACTTCGACAAAAGCCCAGACTGGTACTGTGCCCAATTTCCCCAACCCGAAAACGGTTCCCACAAAATAACCGGAGAAGCCAGTCCTTACTACATATTTCACCCGCACGTTCCCCAGCGGATTTATGATTTATGTCCCCAAGTTAAAATAATCGCCCTGCTGAGAAACCCCGTAGAACGCGCAATTTCCCACTATTATTACTATATCAAAATACAATACGAATCCCTATCATTAGAAGAGGCGATCGCCGCCGAACCCGAAAGACTCAAAGGCGAAATCGAAAAACTCCTAGCCAACCCAAACTACTACAGTTACGAACACCAACACCACAGTTATCTAACGCGCGGCATTTACGCCGATCAACTCCCAGCCTGGATGAAACTTTTTCCCAAATCACAACTTTTAATCCTCAAAAGCGAAGACTTGTATACCAATCCCTTCGGCACATACAACAGCGTGTTAGAATTTCTAGAATTGCCGCCGCACCAACTACAAACCTACGAAAAGTACAACGCCACCCAATATCCGCCCATCAGCGAGACAGCATACCAGCAATTGAGAGCATATTTTCGATCGCACAACGAAAGACTGGCCCAATTGTGCGATCGAGATTTCGGCTGGGATTAATAATGTCATTCGTGTCAACAATCGCCTAAAAACCTTTGTGTCTCTCGTTTATAGCCAAGGCCAGATCCCCCTCGCATCCCCCTTAACTCAATTGGCGTAAGTCCCACACTGTAATTGTACTCAATTGGGCGTTGGGATATAAGCCAAGCAACGTCTATGAAATAATCAAAAATTTCCTGATTTCTCACAAAAAGATGGTAAGATATAAGTGGTTGCGACCCACCCACTCGGCTGCAAACAACAGGTCACAGTAGCAGTAGTATGCTTACCAAAGATAACTGCGAGAGAAAGGGGGAAAAGACAGACCGCTGGTTATTAGAATACGTCCTAATGTGAAATACAATCCAAGTTTGTCATACGGAATAGTTTTTTGCCTTGGGAAACAGGGTTTCTGCGTGGGTTCCCTACGAAGGGATAAAGGCTGCCAAGCCAGAGATGCTGTGTAAGACTTGGATCGTCTTGAGTGACGAATATTCAGCAATGGATATCCCCAACAGAGCAACAGCAAATGAGACACGAAGCCTACACGCTCACCGCAAGGTTAGTGTTAGGTATTTCACAAAGACCCTTTGGGCACGGCACCGTCTCCTCCAACCCCATCGCGCGATCGAATATCCGTAGTGTGCAATAGTTAAAGATTTTTTAGGCACGTAGTTGCCAAGAGAGCGCTCTTTCATAGATATTAAGAGCGCTTAAGCGCAACTGCGTACTTTTTTTAATGTGCCAGTTGCCTCCAGGGCTAAAATATTAAGCAGCGGCCGTAGCATTTGCTTCCAGAGGCTCGATTTCCTCCAGCGTAGCGTGACGGCGCGAATCGTTAAAGCTGCCAGCCGCTAGCCAATTAGAATTTTGGGCCGCCTCGCAACCAATCACGTAAAGCGAAGATTCGTTAAAAGCAGCCCAGAGAGCATCACAAGCCTGTTTATCCATCAGTGAATCTGCGATCGGGCGATCGTGAATCAGAGCAAATAAATCAAACTCATTTCGTTTTGGATTCCACTGATATTGCAAAGTAGGAGCATAACCCATTTCGATCAATTGTGCGATCGCGCGATCGGGCGTATATCCGTCCAAGTGTACCCGATTGAGATAGATAGACACTTGGACATACTCATCTCTGGCAGGTAGCAGTCGGTAATTCGAGTTAGTCATCATTATTTGTCTCCGTGCAGTAGTAATAAGAGCGGCCTGCAATGTCGGGGCGTTTTTCAGCCTTCATTTTTTGCTGAGCACATCGTCGCTTAGCATAAAGGTCTTTTTCAATTTCAGTCTCGCCGGGGGCATAAAAAGGACGGTGAGGAAGCAGTTCGGCTTCTAAATCCTCCCAAGATTTCTCTGGGTTGTCTGAATCTCTCAGCATTTGTCCCTCGCGGTTTGTTCGAGGATGCCATTTATTCGATATAGTCGATCGGTCATCAGTCTGTTTCCTCAGTTTTGGCGCTCGTCTTGACGCGCTGGGGCTTTGGCTCTAAAACGGGTTCGTTTTCCTGTAACCAAGTTTCGATGTACTCCAACAGAACCTCATTCATGCTGAGGCTACGCATGGCACAAGATGCTTTGAACTTCGCTCTTGTCTCTTCAGGTAGATAGATTTTTACCAAAAAATTGGGTACAAAGCCCCGTCCTTATAGGACGGCTTTAATTGATTTCAGTTTTTGTTTAAGTTATCTAGTCTCATTAATATTTATTTTAAATTTTTCTGGCGTTTTATTTAAGACAGGATACAATGATACTTGTGCCACAGGTAGAATAACCGCCGATACACATGAGACATCACGCTCAAACGACTGATCGGAAAACAATAATGGCTAGTGGGTGACGAAAACCACGAATAAACATAGTTGGGCTAACTAACGTAAGCCAAAATCAGAGACTAAACTTTTTTGATCGAAAACGTACTGTGGGGCACACAGAAACAAGAGAAGCAATTCTCGAAAGCTTGGGGAGACAACC
>NZ_JAUBTO010000137.1:0-21243 GCF_036702495.1 Microcoleus sp. C2D2
TTGCCAGCTTACAGCCCCGATTATAATTTGATTGAATTGGTCTGGCATTCAGCGAAAGAATATATAGCACATCGACTGTTTAACTCAGTAGAAGAATTGTCGGACTTGCTACATAGATTATTAAATGAAGGAGAAATGGTTATTAAATGGGATAGAAAAATTAAAAATAAAGGCAATGCTATTTTATCCGGTTTAGCTGCGTAGCAGCTTATCAGGATATTTTTCCACCATCTAGGTCAATTGAGTTGTGCGCGAATGTAATACACTCTTAAGGCTGACAAGAAAGTTTTTTGGGTTGAACATGACCAGTCATTGGTTTTTGTTTCAAGAGTTTCTGGACAAAGGCTTTACTCATATCAAATCGGGCAGCTACTTTCAGAATAGATGTATCACCTTGTTGATATGCTTTAACTATTTTTTCACTCGTCTCGCTCGAATAAGGTTTCATTTTTTCCGCTTATCTACTGAATACAGTGGGTTCCATATAAATGGAATATGCTGTATTGGGACAAGTCATGTAAATGTTCGACCCAGCAAATCCGCAATCTGCCGATTAATGTTGGTCTGGTGAAAACGCCGACTAGCTATCTCGTATGCCGATTGGGCGATCGCGATCGTATACTCAGGTTGGGTATGACAGGTATTAATAACTTCTGCGAGTTGGTGTGGCTTGCCGGGAGGAACCAAAAAGCCATTGATGCCCGGTTCTATTAATTCAATAGCACCTCCAGATTGAGCAGCAATTATAGGTCTACCACACAGCATAGCCTCGACAATAACTCTGCCAAAAGGTTCGGGTGCGGTTGAGGTATGTGTAACTAAATCACAAATTGCCATTAACTGCGGAATATCTGAACGAAATCCTAAAAACTTAACTCTATCTTCAAGTCCTAATTCTGCCACTTGTTTGTGTAATTGCTGGATATAATCCTGCTCGCCAAAGAGCGCATCACCCACTAAAATAGCTATTACCTCTTTGGGACAGTAGGTAAGGGCTTCAATTAAAATATGTTGACCTTTCCAAGGTGACAATCGACTGAAATGACCTACGATAAATTGCCCCTCAAGTTCTAGTTGTCTTTTGAGTTGGCTAATTTTAGAGCGATCGCTCTGATAGACTTCAGGCTCAAAGCCATTGTAGACGACATCGATTATGTCCGAGCGTCCTCCTGCTTCTAGAAAAGCAGCCTGACTTGCTTTGGAGTTAGCAATAACCAATGATGCAAAGCGATTAGCCAAAGTTACAGCTACTTTTAAGTTGGTTGGGCTGAAATGGTCTGTAGATAAAATGTCATGCAAATGATAAACTAGAGGGCGACGACTCAAAAAGCTAGCTAATGCACCAACAACTAGAGCTTTTTGCGTGTTGGCGTAGATCAAATCGTATTGACGAGCTTTTTGAACAACTTTAGCAATCAAAGGCAGTAGCGCGGTTACACTACTTAAACTCTGTCTCAAGCTGCTTTCTTTACGAACTTTGATCGCTTCAGTCGCTAACACCTCAACGGGAATTTGCTGTTGCTCTAGTAATTGCCTAAAAGAACCATCTACAAATAAGCCAACTAGACAGCTATCTCGATAGGGTTTGGCAATATCTATTAGGCAAAGCTCGGCGCCACCAGGCTTACCGCTCTGGTCGAGAAATATTATTTTCATCCGTTTTTTTCCCTAAAAACTTTTCCATATATTCTACAGGAATTACGCAATTTTTCAAATATGAAACTATCTGTAGTCGTAAGGTGCTGTGTGCAAAGAACTCTACAAGTACAGTCCGGGACCCAAGTTTCACAATTAGTCAGAATCTCTACTCTCACCAAGCCCTACATAATCCGTTCATAATGAAAATATGGCGCACCCTATAAGTCGATAGTCCTGTGCCAGTTGCGTAAATCCTAAAGTAGACTCTGTGCCTAATCCCTATGCTTGTCAAACTGAGGTGAAACTCCGCTCTTGCTTAGGCTGTATCCTCCCAAAATCCTTAATTTTCCCTATAATGACAAGCATAGGGATAAGTCTGATTCTAATTGTTTTTATCCTCAGGCTAACAACACTTTTCTAACTTTTTGCGCGATTGTTTGCCAATCGAAATTTATAGCAGCGTATTCCTGACACGCTTCTCTAGAAGGCATGGGTACTTTTCCAGTTAGCAGTTCTTTCAATCGCTCAGCAATAGCTGTTGCCTCACAAGAAGCAGTAATCAAATTTGGTGAAAACGGCTCTAAAATTTCTGGCATTCCACCAACAGGAGTACATAGCGCTGGAGTGCCGCAGGCGAGGGATTCTAGCACGGATAATCCAAACCCTTCTAAAGATTGGCTCGGCATCACACTTAGGTCGGCGGCTTGGTAAGCTATAGGTAGTTGGTCATCGGGCAAAAAGCCGAGAAATTTAACGTTGTCATTGAGTCCCAAATCTGTTGCTTGCTGCTCAAGAACCGCTTGTAGTGGCCCTTTTCCAGCGATCGCCAACCAGATATCAGGAATTTGAGGTTTAATCATCGCTATAGCGATTAACAGCTTATCGAGTCCAACTCGATGCACTAAGCGACGCGCTGTAAATAGAATCGGGCGATTTTGGGGCCAGTCGATCTGCGTGCGGGCTTCAGGGCGCGATCGGTTGATTTGAAATCGCGAAAGATCGACACCGCCGGGAATTACGTGAATTTTGCTCCAAGGAACTTGATATTCTTGATGTAAAATCTCACCAAATGCTTTGCTCAGAACAATAAATCGATCGCAACGACGATAGACCCTTTGTTCCATCCCATGCTTCAAAAAAACACTCAGCTTACCAGAACCCTCCTGCTTAGATTCTAATGCCCAAGGTCCGTGAAAGGAAAAGGTAACAGGAACCGCCCTAGGTAAAAATTGCAAAATAGGCAAACTATATAGTGCAAAATGTAAATTGATTGCATCAGGTTTTGCATATTTTCGCTGCCCAAAATTGGAGCGAATCAACCAAAGCCGTTCCCAGAGTCGATGATCTGGTTCAGCTAAATTAGTGAGTTTGACGCCAGAGTTGGACTGAGTTTCTGGTAGACCTACTCCACACAATTCAACTCGATCTTGACTTGCTGCTAATTGATGCGTAAGCTCATATACATATCGATCCAAGCCTCCCGGTGTTTTCGGAAACCATCCGATCCCGACGCAAAGAATATTTGCTGCTGTAGCAGCAGGGTTACTTGTGTAGTTGTCCACTTGGTTGTTTGCAAATATACATTAAATTTACTATAACTGAGACATCCTGATTATAGCTGTATATTTTTGAGTGAGATTATGAAGAATCGATTCCTATTGCTAGTAAACAAATTATGGCAAAAACGGCGATTATTCATCCCAACAATGAATCATTTCCTCAATAATTTTAAGCCGATTGAGAACGATCGCCAACATTGCAGGATGAGTTTCCGAGCCAAGGCGATCGCAGGAGTCATAATCTCTACTGTAACTGCACTGTCTGTAGCTGCACTGTCTGTAACTTCAAACCCTTTACCCAATATCTCTTACAAAACATCTTGGATCGGTAACACCTTTGGCGGTGGCAGTAAGTGGGTACAAATTCAAATCGCTGCCATGTACGTGGGGAACGACGGAACGGTTTATACCAATAGCGTGTGGGATGAAGCGGGTAGAGAGGCAGGAATTTATAAAGATGGAGATGCGATCGGCAAAGCTACTAATCTTCATGGATGGGGAAGAACTGGAGGGGAAGCAGTCACGGCCAATGGTAAGTACCTTTATATCGCCATGACACAGGGGGCAATAGACAGGAGGGTTATTCAGGATTATCCCCCTTCTAAAACAAACTGGTATTGTGTGAGACGCTACAACTTATCTGGGGAGCCTGCTCCCTTTGCAGGTGGGCGTGGTTATGATAAAAGTATGTTAGTTATTAGCACCTCCGGTCAAGTAACTGGATTAGCTCATACTGGCAGCGAGCTTTATGTCAGTGATAGTGCTGCCAACCGCATTCGCGTCTACGATGCCGAAACTATGGCAGAATTACGCAGTTGGTCAGTCGATCGCCCCAAACAAATAGCTGTAGATACTCAAAGTAACCTATGGATTCTACAAGCGAAAGACGCTACTAATCCTCCCAAGATACTGCACTATTCCAAGACAGGAACTTTATTGTCCAAGAAAATTACGGATGTTGTAGACCCTACAGCCCTAGCTATGGATAATCAAGGCCGACTGTTGGTTGCGGAAAATGGCCCCCGTCAACAAGTGCTGATCTACAACATCACAAGTACACCCACGTTGGTTGGGACTTTGGGCAGTGAGAGGGGGATCTACTCAGGAACACCCGGAGAAGTTGGAGACCTCAAACTCGGAGGTTTGACGGGGGTGGGCACGGACGCAAGCGGAAATATTTATGTGAGTCTTGATGGTTTTAATCGGTCAGGAACGGACTTGAGGAAGTTTAATGCAAGCGGATCAATGCAGTGGAGATTGCTGGGCTTGCAATTTGTAGATAATGCCGATGCCGATCCTGGGACTGACGGAGTGGATGTGTTTACCAAGAACGAACACTTTGTCATGGACTATAGCAAAAGCAATGGTCAGGAATGGAGTTATAAGGGATATACCGTAGATAAATTTCGCTATCCAGACGATCTGCGGCTACAAGAAACAGTACATGGGGCTACCTCGGTCTTTGTGCGTCGCATTGAGGGAAAGCATTTTCTTTATCTCACCGGAATGTTTGCCGATCGTCTCGCCATTTACCGTTTTGATGGAGGGATCGCGGTTCCCAGCGCAATCTTCTCTCACGAGCATTCTAAGTGGCCGGCTAATCAGCCAGCGGTAGGAAGCTGGCTATGGCAGGACAAGAACGGGGACGGCTCTATTCAAAGCGATGAATATGAAAGTCTAGGTGCAGAAGATGATTCGATTTGGGGTTGGGAAGTTGATAGCAAAGGGGATGTTTGGCAAGCTAGTGAAGCTGGCTACATCAAACATTATCGCTATCAAGGATTGGATACTCATGGTAGTCCAATTTATACTAGCGCCGCTTCCGAAGTTATACCCATGCCAGCACCGTTTAACAAGCTCTTAAGAGTCAAATATTTTCCTGATACAGATGTCATGTATCTAGGAGGCTATACAGTCGATCGCCCACACACAGGTGAGGAATGGGGAATAGTCGGCACGGAGATTGTGCGCTACGACAACTGGACAAAGGATAAAAAACTACGCTGGCGCATAACTCTTCCCTACGATCCGGAAGCCAACCCCATGCTAATTATTAAGGCAATGGATGTGGCAGGCGATCGAGTATTTGCCGTTGATTCTAGAAAAGCTGAAGTATATGTGTACGATACCGGGACAGGAGCTTTTGTCACAAAGTTAACCCCTGGTACAGAGGTGGCCGGTGAGAGTGGCTGGATTGATATTCCTTATGCACTGCGCGCTTATCGGAAAGCAAATGGTGAATATGTGGTATTTGTAGAGGAAGACGCAAAAGCCAAGGTGATTATGTATGGGTTTACCTCAAACAATTAAGTAAATCGAGCAAAATCAGTATTAAATCCTCGTTTACCTGCTGTGATTTCTAACTAAGGTTATTTTCGTTTTTTTACGCTTATCTAATTTAGAGGTATTTGATGCGCATATTACATATTCTCAACGACGTCCGAGAAATCGGTAACGGCATTGTCAATGTGGCAATCGATCTAGCCTGTTTGCAAGCCAAAGCAGGTTACCAAGTGGCGATCGCTTCTGCTGGTGGAGAATATGAGGAATTAATGGCACGTTATGGTGTACGGCACTTCAAACTCGATCAGACGCGGACACCGATCAATCTACTTAAGGCTACTGCACGTTATCGGGCGATCGCACAAGAGTTTCAACCTGATATCGTCCATGTTCATATGATGACGGGAGTGGTACTGGCGCGTGCTTTAAGAGTGGGATTTGGATACGCTGTCGTCTCTACAGTCCATAATGAATTTCAGCGCAGTGCAGTGCTTATGGGTTGGGCTGACCGGGTTATTGCGGTCAGTAAGGCGGTTGCCCAGTCGCTGGAGCGGCGCGGTATTCCTCAAAACAAGTTGCGGGTAGTCAATAACGGCACGCTAGGTAGCCCCCGCACTCGCCAACTGAAAGAATACCAACCGATGCCACTACAGCGACCCGCGATCGCAACTGTGGCGGGGATGTATCGGCGCAAAGGGATTGCTGAGTTAATTAAGGCTTTCGCACAAATTGCTGCGGATTTTCCAGAGGCCCATCTCTATCTGGTGGGGAATGGGCCAGACCGGGAAATGTTTGAGGCGCAAGCACAAAGTACAGCCGTGAGCGATCGCATTCATTTTGAAGGCTTCCAGTCTGAGCCGCAGCGCTATCTGTTAGCTACTGACATCTTCGTACTTGCTTCGCACCGTGACCCTTCCCCTCTTGTTATCCCAGAAGCTCGTGAAGCAGGATGCGCCATTATTGCTAGTGATGTGGATGGCATTCCTGAAGCGTTGTCTGGAGGGCAGGCAGGTATGCTGGTTCCGCCCTCTGATAGCCAGAGTCTCGTCGCAGCTTTATCTCAGTTGCTTAGAGATCCCAAGATGTTGCATAGGTGGAAAGACCAAGCCCAACAAAATTTGGAGTGGCTAACTACTGGGCGTGTTAATGAGGAAACCTTGGCAGTGTATCGTGAGTTGACTTCAAAGGATATGTCAACCTAATGGATTACTTTTCATCAAGAACGGCTACTAACTAACCGCATTAAGTTTAACCGAGTTTGCCAGTGCGTTGATGCTGGTGGTACTTATTCCCAGCTATGGCAATGCCTAAAAAGCCCCAGAGAACTGCTCCAGAAAATCCAAGCATCGCGCTACCCACAGGTAGGGTCATGAAACAACCGATACTGATGGCACGGGCAGCAGCCATAAAAGGATCAAAGCGGTACTCAGAATATTGGAACAGGTTATAGAGAAGTAGAAGAAGACCACCCAGGTAAAAGACGGCTCCAAACCACCCTAATGTAAAAAACAGATCCAGAATCCCACTGTCAATGACAACCGGCTCCAGCTTACCATCCTTTGCAATGAACGTATTTCCTATTCCGTTACCTAAACCGTTAGTCAGAGCGCTGTTAAGACCCTTTTCATAGATATCCTTCCTAACGTTCGCGCTGTAATCCTTATCTAGATTAGAGAAAGTTTGAAGACGAGTATTGATGGTTGTGGCAAATGGCTCTATGATAACTAAGGGAACAACACAGACTGCCATTATCAGAATGGTAACGAGCAGGCGCATTTGAAGGTGGGCCTTTAGTGAAGCCATAAGGATAAGAAGTCCTAGGAACCAAGCTCCCCACAGAGTACGTACCATTGTTAGTAGAAAGGCGAGGTAGCCAGCCCCAGCGGCAGGAATGCGTAAAGCATTTTTACTCGTGAATAACAACAGCAAACCTGCCATCATCATTACGGAAAAAGGTCCAGGCGATGGCATCGTACTCCATATCCGGAGCTTAAACGGTTCAGGAACGCCAAAGCTGGTCAGTTTTGTACTGATCAGCCAAAATCGATCCCACTCAGGAACCAGTAAGTATTGCGCTACTCCATAGGCTCCTGTAACCAAGACACCCCAAAGGAATACACGTTGAATGTTTTGGCGGTATTCAGGATAATCCCGCCAGTTAATAAATAAGTAGAAACCGAAGGGGATAGGAGTTAACCAGTCTAGAAGTCCCCGGAAAGCCGTAATCGGTGAGGTATTAATTAGTCCAACGAGAAAGCCATAAACTACACCCACAAAGGCTAAGACAAAGGGTAAGCCATCTTGAGGAGACACTTTAGGTAGGTGTTTTAATAAGGTATGTAACGTTACTAACGTTACCAAATACTGACTTAACAGTACCAGTCGCAGTGGATCGAAGCTACTACGATAATCAATTACACGAGCAACAAACGGCGCTAAGAACCATAACCACCAAGCGAAACCCATATAGAGGATGGGATACCGCCGATACAGGAACACACCTACAGCAAACGAATCTAGTACGATCAGGGGGCGCAGAATACTACCTGCACCCACCATAGCTAGTGCTGTCAAAACCACTAACCCCAAGATTGCCACCCAACCCTTTTTCGAGGATGGGTCTTGAGAAGAGCTAACCGCCGAAGAGATGTTTAAAAGCGTTGGCCCAGTACTCACAAAATATCTCCACGAAAAAAACTCACCTCGAGACCCTATCTAAATGGCGATCGCTTCGCCGCGCTTGGCTTACCCACTGTCGCCAAGTCCGCCAACCCTGCCAACGCCCCTTAAGAGATGCTAGCCACTTCTGTCCTGCTAGGGATTCTTCGCTAGGCAAAAATCGCAACCATTGTATAAAACCTAAGGATTCCTGCGTTCCAACCAATACTGCCCACACAAGGAATATAGCGCGTCGTATAGGTGATAGGTATTCCAGCAAAGCTAGGGTTTCATTGTGTACTGAATTGAGCAAAACCTTATCATTCAATCTGGTGCGTTGATCCTCATCAAAACGTTTTGCTGGATAGTGATCCACTGCAACCATTGGATCATAGATAAGCCTCCAACCGGCTCGCCTCAACGCGAAGCAAAACACCATCTCAAAGTTGACTTGGGCTCCTGTGCCTCGCATACGCTCATCAAAGCGAAGTCCTGCGCCTGTAATCGCACTCCGACGGTAACTCATGTTTACACCCTTAAGTATATCTACTTCACGGGCTGTTCCTACACCTCTGTGATGGTTACCAATTACGCGCCCAAACCACAATACTTTACCCACTTTTTGGGCATCACTATGGTCTAGTAATTTGTTTTCCCAGTATACCCAGTCTCGTCCACCTACGCCACCCAAATGGTCATCTGACAAATAATAAGTTTCGATACGTTCTAGCCAATCATTATGAGGTGCAGCATCATCGTCAGTGATAGTGATGATATCCCCTTTGGCTTTATCCAGTGCAGCGTTGAGAGCAGCAACTACCCCAGGAACCTTGACCATGACAGTATGAATTGGCAGGGGGTCAAAGTTTGATTCTTTGAATAATTCCCAAGTCTCGCTATCGCTGTCTCGCACTACCACGAGTACTTCATCAGCAGCACGAGTTTGCTGTTTTATGGCTTCTAGACAACGAGTTAAGTCTTTTGGACGATGGTAGGTGGGAATGATGGCAGTGATGGTCATCATAAATTATTACTGTATGTACAGAATTAGTACCGTTACGATTTGAATTGGTTCTAAGGTTGTGATTGTAAATTCAATCTCTAGTGGGTTTACGAGCCAAGTGATTATTGTCAAAGCAAGCTACCATGCGATTGACGTTTTCCAAACCAAACAAAGCGGTATGTGCCTCCTCAAAAGCTCGCTCACTTAATTGATATTCACGAATTCGTGAGATCCCTTTACTGAGATCGGCAGTGGTCAAAGCATCACTGTTTATTCCTAGCTGATAGGTGCTAATAATTTCTGCCAAACTACTATCACTGGGCGTATGTGCCAATATCGGTCTTTGTACTTGTAAATAGGTGGTTACTTTTGTTGGTAAACTTGTCTGTCTAAAAACAGAAAATGCTCTTCCAAAAGGATACATTGCATACAGAAAATGACATTTGGATAATTCAACGATCGCCTCATTTTCATCCAGTTCTGGAATATCTACAATGAGTTGAGAAAAGTCTGTAGGCAAAAATCTACGGTCTGCACCAATCACAATAAACTTGACACATAATCCTTTCTGGTGACCATAATTTTCCAAAGCTTGACAAAACAAACGAAATTCATTTGCAGAGTAAATAGAACCTATATGACCAACGACCAATGTATTTGGTTCTATTGGCTTTGGCTCCAATTTAGGTAAACTAGACAGATAACGATGAACAACAACAGAGTCAACACCCAACATTTTCTGGTAGTAGCGATGCATACTTTCACTGACTACATCCACTGAACTAACAGAATGCATCGTTTCAGCAAAAAGTTTTCTTGCTGGATTTAATAGCCATCTATAACGACGGGTTCTGCCAAACCATCCACCGACCAGATCGTCGTGTATTGTTAAATGCACTGGAATGTTGATTCTCTGAGCGATTTCTTTAGCAACTAAAATCCCATCACTGTGTCCAACCACCCAGTAAGCATCAGCTTTGAGGGAAATAATTTTGTCTATTATCCTTTTTAATTGTTTGGTTTTCACTCCATGCCAAAGTAATCCACTGTTGATAATATCTTTAAGAAATTCTCCTCCCATCAAGCCTTCTCCCAACCATTTTGCTCCTGGAAAATTTACTGCTTTTTTAGTTATATAAAGCCATTCAACATCAATTCCTTCATCTTTTAATGGCGAAATCAAACTTCTCAAAATTACCGAGCCACCACCTACATTCGGCAAAAAAGTTGTAATTAGCAAAACTTTTTTCATGGAAATACTAACAATACTATAAAAATTACAGGGTCTTGTTACTCTTGCAGCCGTTTTTGGTTCCAACGTGTATCACCACTTTGGCCAAAGAAGGCAGCTCGGCTATTATTAAAGCGGATTCCAGGTATATAGAGTACACGAAAGCCAGTATATTCAAATGGCAATTAAACCTTAGTGTACTTCATGAACGTGGAATATGCTGTATCAACGCCGTGAACTGCCCAGCCTTGTGCTGAAAAATATGCACAAACTTCCCAACCAATTATACCTGATGACCCTGTGATTAGAACAGACTTAAAATTCATAGTAAGCTTCCTTAAACTGTTTAGAGATTTACTTGCTCAACTGCTCAAATAGATCCACATAGCTTTGTGCCATCTTATTCCAGCTATGCTGTTGCGCGATCGCTCTGGCGGCTTGACCCATTTGACTCCTTAAATTGCGATCGCCAGCCAGAGGTAAGAGCGCCTGTGCCAAAGCCTGAGCGTCGTCCGGGTTCGGCAAAACTACCCCTGATTCTGGTGTAACCAACTCAGCCGCACCCGTTGTACTAGCCGTAATCACAGGTAGACCAGCAGCCATCGCTTCGATAACTACCAAGCCAAACGGCTCATAACGTGATGGAAATACCAATAAATCCACGGCTTTCATGAGTTCTGGTACATCAGTCCGGTGTTCCAGAAAATGTACCCTGTTCCTCAAGTCTAGCGAAGCGACTAGCTGCGGATAGGTCGTCCCTGTCGTTGTCCCTGCAACCACCAATTGTAACTCAGGAACCTGTGCTAAGGCACGTAGTACTGTATCCAAATTTTTACGAGGAGTTTGAGCGTTTCCAGCAAACAGTGCAAGGGTCACACCCTCAGGCAAACCCCAGGTTTGACGTTTAGCTTCTCCTGGAGAAAACTCTTGTAAATCTACACCGTTCAAAATTACCCGAATGCGTTCTGGCGGTACGCCAATTTCTACCAGTTCTCTCTCCACCTGCTTCGATACCGCTACGATCGCTTTCGCCTGAGTGAAGGCTTTCTTTTCCCAATCAGCATTCAAAGTGGTGTAGAACCAGTTGTAAGTGCTACGCAAGCTCGGATGCTGTTCAGAACGATTGACTGGCGATCGCAACCAGGAACTGTGGACAAAATGCACGGCATTAACATCTCCCCCAGCCGAAGTAATTGCACCATTGAGTTTGATTAGGTCAAATTCTTTTTGGTGCCGATTTAACCACCTAGCACTTTGCACCGAGAAAGCCATTTCACGGAGAAGTTGCACTGGATATCCTTTAACTGAAATATAAATCCATTTAACCTGGCTGTGCTTTTGCAATTCTAGGTCTATGCTACTTGCTAATAAGGTAACATGATAACCGCGCCGAATAGCTTCCCAGGCAACTTCATAGTTAACCCGACCTTGACCGTCACCCTTAATAACACTATGCGTTACAATGCAGATTTTCATCAGAATCCTCTTAGCAATTTAGTGGGCGATCGGAGGGTGCGATCGCATCTTCAAACAGATAGTAGCAGTTGGCAGATTGAATCAGCTCCCTATCGTTTCGCTATCAATAGCTTGAGCCGTAAATAGGTAGCTTTACTAACTCAGTATTTGTCAATTTCTGGAGGATGAGACTATCTGTTTAACTCCAGAGGTTTGAATTTCCTTTCACAAATTTTCTTAGATGTATATACCAATTGGTTAAAGCGCTAGCTATTAAGCCTATTATTTTAGGTGGCCCTGAGATTTTATAATCAGGGATATCAGTCATTCCGATTGATTTAGCATACAGGCGACAAGCCTCCCAATCAAACCCCCAGATATCATCTAACCAAAAACGACGAACTCCATATTTATGAAAATACTTAAGCACTTCAAAATCTTGCCAACTATACTTTTGGTTGATCACAGTCTTCATATCAATTCCTATATCTTCCCAAGCAGTGAACCACTCCGAGGGAGATGGAGAAAGCTGCAATTTACTGTAGCCCATGAACAACTTATTTGAGTCATACTTCTTCCTTCGAGTAAGTACAAATCCAGTAGATAAAAAATTTTCTATAACACTGTAGAGACGGAACTTAGAAGCTTGATTTCCCGGACGAATCATTGAATAATGAACTATTTTTACATCGTGAATATATAACCTATGACCATAATCAGGTACCGGAATTCTGATACTATGTATTCGTGTTGGTTTATGTTCTATTCCGTCATCTACATAACCAATAGGCCAAGATATATCATGTCTTACACATTGATTGGGGGTTAGATACAAATCTGGCTTTTCAAAACACAATACTGTTCCTGGCGTTGCTTTCAGCATCGATTGCCAGCCTAGTGTTTTGGTAGCGGAGGCAGCTAGTATTTCATCAGCATCAAGAGCTAAAAGTATCTTATGTTCTGGAACTAGTTCTCTGGCTGTATTAATCAATAATATTTGCCTCTCTGCCTCGTCATATTTAGTAGATTTATTGTCAATAACTATCGCTTTCGGATAGTTTTTGCAGATATCTTTGCTCTCATCGGTGGAGTTTTGATCTGCAATAATAATGCAATCAGCAAACTGGCTTGTAACAGCTAGAAATCGATCGAGAATCCATGCCTCATTTTTGACAGGAGTAATTACAACTATTTTGGGAGTCTGATTCATTATAGGGCTAGATAGGTTTTCTGGTTGAGATGTAAAAAACCGAGCTTGACAAAAAGCTGGATTGCGGTCAATTCTGTTTCACGAACTATTTAAATCGGTTATAACAGCATGAGCCTAGGGAGTAGCTGAAATCTAACGGAGCAATTTTCTATGGTTTTGCGAACAAAGCCTTTATTTCCCGTAAAGTTAACAATTTATCGTTTAAAATTGGCACTTTTCGCAATTGTCGAATTCCCTCGCGAGTTATTACCTTCCCAGTCGCCCGCTTCCACGAGAAATCTGGGGGACAAGGTTTTTCGTTTCTGATGACGGCTTCTAGAAGAGAAGACCAACGTTGTACTGTAAGATCGCGACTGAAATTATCCCTAACCCATTGAATTCCATTTTTGCCCATTTGTCTTGATAAATCTGGATGAGAAAGCAGTTTAATTAGTGTACCAGCAAGGTCATTCTCTGAGTTAATCAAGATACCTGTTTTTCCGTTATTGATAGTTTCTTTATTGCCTCCTATATTGCCTCCAACTATAGCTGCTCCCAACGCTTGGATTTCAAGCGAACTGACACTACAACATTCAGCAAGTTCAGTTCTTGAACAATTTGGGTTGATAACACCAATGCTGGAAGATGCAATCACTGAACGAAGAGTTATCGGCGAAGAAAGGCCAAGAAATGTAACTCCTTTACTTTTAGCCTCCTCGATTGTGTCTCCAAGGTATGGAACTATGTAGGAGAGTTCAAACTCTGGTTCAGCAATCCCTAGAGGACCGAGTTCTGAATTCCGATCGTAAAGTTGAGCACTCCCCAGAACAGTCAGTGTAGCTTCCGGAAAAACTTTGTGAACGCTGGGCCAAGCCTTTGCCAAATGTTGAAAGCCTTTTGCTGGTTTAAGGGCTCCCAGGTAACAAACCCCTAGGGGATTACGTTGTATAGGGGCATAACTCTTCAACAAATCCCAATCGATACCATTATGCACAAAATCTATTTTATTAAACACAGGATAATCTCGAACATTATCGGTCTGAGCCACTGAAACACAAACAACTCTACGAACACACTTTAAACTAGAAAATAGATTTGCCATCTCAGGCCAGGGACCATTCTGATCCCAGACAACACAGGGTTGGTTAACTATTTCACACTTCCTTGCACCAGCAATTGTTTCCCGATCGTGGCGATTGCAAAAAACTAGAAGCTCGACCTCTATTTGCTTGGCTTGAATAACAGCGGCTTCGAGATCGTCTACTTGAATATGTTTTAATCTTTCAATTGGAGTTTCTGCTGCTTGTGTTGAGAAGAAAAATACTTCATGACCATTAACTGCCAAATCATAAGCTAGGTGTAAAGCTTGGGAATCAGTTCCGCTTAATCCAATGTCTCCGACAAGAAATTCATTCCAATCCCATCTCCCTAAGTGACTTAAGTTAAAGTAGAAACCGAGTTTCATATTATTTGCTCCTTGCTTTGTTTTATTTTAACGGAGGCAGAGATTAGTCTAAGGAGAATAAATACCAGCCTCAGAACTAACGATTTTCACCAAACTCCAGTAAATATTTAACATTTCTTAAACTAACCTGTATCCTTTTTAAATTGGTATTTCAGGTATTTCAGTCTTACGAGGTCCATAAATCAAGCCATATATTGCGGTAACTATATATACAGTTAACGCCGATAAATTCGTAATTATTCCGAAATAAATAACGTTAATAGTTGTACTCAAATCTATTACCATAAGACAACCTATTTGAGTAAGCATTACCATGACAACATAAACAAAAGTTGCCCACCAGTAAACCCATTTGCGAACACCTTGCATCGTTAGCATAACAGAGCCTATATAACTTATAGATGCTCCAACAACCATCCAACCAACCTCAGTTCTTAGGTGATAATATTTAGAACCTAATACCCATAACAAGGGTTGTGGAAACATAAAGGAGCCTATGCTTAAAACCAGAGAAATGGTAATTGCAGCTCCTAATATCTGGCAATAACGACGAACAAGATCCTGGCGTGCTACCTTCGCAATGTAAGGTGCAATAACCACTCCATTGAAGGCTGACAGGATCAAGAATAACTGACCAATACGTCCTAAAGCACCCACTTCAGCAATACTTTTAGTTTGACCAAACAAGCTTATTAAAAAAACTGAAATTTGTCCTTGAAAGGCGGTGAAAATAATTCCTGGAATGAGTGGCAAGAGATAGTGCTGCATTTCGCGGTTGATGTTTAAATTACTCTCTATAGGCTCATGAATCAGGCGCGTTGAATCTTTACGAAAGAAAAAGCCTTGCACTACAACCACCGATGAATTAGCCCAGGCTGCTGCCCAAGAAGATAATGCTGACCCAAGGAAAAGGCTGAAGCAAAGCACGAGTCGAACGCACGCGCTAATAATTTGAAATTTATATAGTTGCTTAAGTTGCTGATGAATAAGTAGTGGTACTGAGTAATAAGCAGCCCAGCCTTCAAAAAATAAATAATTTACGACCGCTCCAAAGAGTAATAGTTGCGTTGTCCAGTCCCAGTTCTGCTTAGATGTAACAAAAGCAAAAGCGATCGCAGATAAAGGGATCAGAATAGCAAGTAATCGGTTGCGAAAGTGCTTTGCAGAGCGAATGTAACTGCCTACGACTTCTTTGTCAGAGCAGCGGTCTCCTATGAGTGCAATAATTGAGCCAGAGCAGCCCATATCAACAAGCATATTCAATGTGCATTGAAAACCAAATGCAACACTGAACTGAGCATAGGCTTCAACACTCAACCAACGCAGCAATAACAATCCAGAGATCAGATTGATTACTTGTACAGAACCTTGCCCAACAAGGAAACTGACAATGAGAGTGCTCCAACGTTTAAACCTAGAATATTTCACAAACTTCAATTAGTAAGTGTGGACAACATACACGCTGATACGGGTGCAATGCGAAAAATTTAGATAAGCTGGAACAAGGTTAAATAGCATGAGTCTTTGTGAGGAAGTAGGGATGAACTAATAAATTCGGCAGCAGAAGCTTTTTAAATTGAAGATGCAGTGTTTATCTACAACCAAATCCACCTCATGTGAATTGTTTCCCTGAATCTGAGCTTCTGCAATTTCCCATAGACATCTCCCAAACAGCCTGTGCAGGGCAGGCAGGATGTTAACTCCACAAGAATTATAGGAAATGTCTAATAATGTACTCACCTATTGTTAACTTTCCGAGCCGAGCCTTACGGCCTCAGATAGAGTCAAAGGACAGAATGAATCCCTCAAGCTAATCTCACCCCGTAGCACCTGGAACAACTGTGGTAACTTATCCACGTTGTACTTAGACATCCAACGAATTAAAAGTGTAGCACGAGAATCCTCATTAGCTAGTGTAGTCGGAAACTTCTGAAGCCGGAAGAACTTACCTCCTGTGCCAATGTACCATTGCCTAGGCAAAATCGGCTCTGGTGAATACAGGTAGATCAATATAGCTGTCGCCAGGATAATCGGAGTAAGTAATAAAAGCAAAAGAAAGGCCGCAATTGAGTCCATCCATTGCTTGGGCTGGAGACTAATCTGACCTTGCTTGTGAATTTTTTTTTGAATAGTCCCCCGTAGAAACACGGGTTTGTTTGCTTGCTCGCAGGCATCTGCCCAGAGCTTCAGCGTTGTCTCACCCAGAGTTGGATGCAGGCCAACCTGCCGTACTGGAGATTGTTTCAAGCATTCTACTAGCTGTTGCTTAGTCTCAAACGCCGAGATGTAAGGCTGTTTGGTCTGTTGTCCGAGACTGACCAATAACAGTCCCTGTCGCCACTTAAGAATGCAGTGAGGTAAGTAATGGCTTGAATGCTGTTGCTCTAGAGAAGAATACATCTTTAAATTTGACAGTCTTGAGTTGGACATAGGTTCTGAATTACCTGACGCTAATATTAGTGATTATTTTTGCTATAATAGAATAATTTATCAATCCCAACCTATATCTAAAGGAATTACTTAAGTAAAATCACCCTTCTGTAGTAACACACTTTCACAGCCAGTGAATACTTTGTAATCTTTTTTTCATAAATATAGAAATATATTAATATACTGTTGACAAAATACACAATCTATGTATAAAAGGACGCGAATAAGTGATAGAGATCGCCTGACGGGGTGACAACCAAATTGAAAGGCTTGGCATCGCAAGCTTTTGAGTTGAGCGCTCTCCAGAAAGATCAAAGCTGGCGATCGTCATTTTATATGGTGGGGATCGTAGAGAATGAGGTTGAAGGGCGATCGCAGCCCAGGAAAATTATCAATAAGCTTGTCAAGAAACCATCACTTTTTCAGGATTAAAAAGTTAAGTAATAGGCTCAATCATTAACCCATTAAGCTTTTAGAGGCGTTGTCAACCCGTCAGGTCGATCGCTCAACCGAGCCGCCGAGCTTCTGTTCACCGAAACATTTCTATGACTTGACACTGGCTCTGTTACTCTTTTTGAGACTAATACCACCATTCGCGATCACCCCGATCGTATTTAACTTGTTCAGCATGGCTGTAGTCTCAGTAAGTGCAGTTTTTGTCACCCGATCAATGCGTGTCACCAACACTACCCCCCGGCAACAGGATGCAACCAGCAGAGCATCTACCATCCCTAAAACAGGAGGTGCATTCAGCAGAACTAAATCATAAGTCTGCTCAAACCCTGCCATTAATCTCTGCATTTGAGGAGAACTTAACAGATTTACTGGATCTTTGGGTATTGGCCCGCAAGTCAAAATATCAATATATAGGTCTAAGGCTGGAATATGACTGGGTATTGGCACTTTAGCGTTACTTTCCAGCAGAGTTGAAAGCCCATACTCATTAGGGAGATTGAGCTGTTTATGCAGCATCGGCTGACGAAAATCAGCATCAATTAGCAGTACCCGTTGATGTAGACGCGCAGCACTAATTGCCAAACCTAATGCGATTGTTGATTTTCCCTCACCATCCAATGCTGAGGTAATTATCAAAGGACTAAAAGTCGAACCAGAACTTTGAAGTTGAATGTTCTTATAAATTAGGTCAAACGATTCCCAAGCAGGTGGACTATGAATTACTTCAATCGTGCAAGGCGCCATACCTTCCGGCGTGCCGAAAGGTAGCTTGATTATTGGTTCGCTTGCCCAAGCGGCGGAAGTTTGCCGCTTGCCTAATGGTAGCTTAATAATTGGTTTTTTCTGCTTCACCTGCGGTAGCTGTGGAGTCATTCCTAGTAGTGGCAGGGGAACCAGTCTTGTTAATCGATCCGAGCTATGAACAGAATCATCCAACATATCGCGAGCAAAAGCCACAGCAACACCCAAAAACAACCCAACCACGACACCTAGCATAATGTTCTGCCGTTTTTTGGAACTACTCTCTATACCGGGCTGCGGTACTTCGACAACTTGCCAATCAAATCCACCTCGGGCAATTTCCAGACTTAAGTCCTGTCGTGCTTTCTCTAACTGTTGAAATGTTTCACGCTTGAGTTGAATGTCTGTTTGTAGACGAGTGTACTTAGCCAAGAGATTAGGAAACAGATCGAGTTCTACACGGAGCTGCTGCTCTTTTTTTGCCTGTGCTTCGTCGCGTGCACTTAAGCCCTTTAAGTTTGTCTGAACCTCCAGAAGCTTAGTAGCGATAGTTAAGTCAGTTGCACCGAGTTGCCTTTCTTTCAAAAGGCTTTCTCCCGTACCCGGGAGCTGAGCAGAAACTTCTGGTGTAGCACGTTGCCCTTCTGCTTGCAAGAGACTTAGTTGCTTGTTGCGCTCCGAGAGTAGCTTTTGAATAACTGGGTTTTTGTCAGTGAAGCGTATTCGTTGCTGGGCGATGGCTAAATCTGTCTTTTGGATTTCGTTGAGTAAGGCTTGATAACGAGAAGACTGACTTAGCCGTGCTGCAACGAGCGCTTCCTGCGGAGAACTAGCAAGCTGCTGCTGCAAAGAGTCGTATTGAGCCTGAAGATCCCTTCTAGTCGCCTGGTTTGCCCGTCGCTCCTGCTGAATGTTGTTAATTGCCTCAGTCAGAGCTTTTGCTTGTACTTCAGGCTCAATCAGATTTTGATTTTTGCGAAACTCTTCTAAGGTCGCCTCAACTTGAGCAACGTTCTTACGAACCTTTGGTAATTGTTGATCGATGAAGGCAAGGCCTTTAGTTAAACGTAGTCTCTGCTGTTCTCGGTTGTAATCCAGATAAACCCGTTGCATTATTTGTAGCACTTTCTGGGTTTGAGTCGGATTATTTGCCGTGTAAGTTACTTCAAAAATCTTAGTCTCGGTTTTTGCCTTCTCATCCGCCACTTGATTGACGGCTAAGGATTTTTTAATCTCCTCTACCTCGATATCTGGGTACTCAGGGCGAAGCAATTTTACCGCCCTTTGGATGAGCAGAGAACCTTGCATCAGACTAAGCTGAGTAGCATTGTCTATCTCAACATTAGAATCAGCAAATTTATTCTCTGTTTTACTGTCTTTTTTGCCTTGATAATTAGATTCTACCAGGAGCTGCAGTGAGCTTTTATAGGTAGGCTTTTCTTTCAACGCTTTTATAGTGGCAACAGACAATACAATACACAAAACACTTAGCAACCAAAAGCGCCTGCGGATTAAAACTGCAAACAGTTCTCCATAGCCCGCTTCTGTTTCAGCAATTGAGTTTATATTGTTTTCAGTCACTTCTACGCCTCGCTAAGAAACCTATTAAACTAAATATATTTATGGCTGATGATGACCGCAAACTTCCTCAATCACACCATCTACTTTTTTAAAAAAAACTTCTTCGGAAAAGTTATCGATCGCATGATCTCGGATTTTTTCATACTCCCATGTAATCTTACTGGATTCCACTAATGCTGTGTGAATCGCTTCAGGTGTCTGTAGATTGAAAAAGACCCCTGTCTTACCTGGTATTTGAGTATCTAATACACCACCCTTACCATAGCAAATTACGGGCGTTCCACTAGCATTAGCTTCCACTGGGACTAAGCCATAATCTTCCAACGCCGCAACAATAACACCACGAGCTTTAGACATCAACTGACTACGTTCTGTATCGCTGACATAACCTAGAAATTTAATATTTTTTAAAGCTCTAGACTCAAGACGCTCTCGCTCGGGGCCATCACCCGTGATCGATAACTGCCATCCCAGCCAATTGAATGCTTCAATAATCAAATCGATACGTTTGTAACCAAGAAGACGAGCTGAGGTCAAATAAAAGTCCTCCTTATCTTTGGAAAAAATAAATTTATTGATATCAATAGGATAGTTAATAACAACTGATTTTTTTCCATAATATTGCTCGATACGACTGGCAACAGTGCTGGAATTAGCAATGTAAAAGTCAGGCTCCTGAGCTGAATCTAGATCTGCTTTTCTCATCCGCTGAAAAATCGGTTCCAGCATACCCGAAACATTTCGATAGGTAGCATAGTCTCGAAGATAAGTTGTGGTATCCCACAAAAAACGGGTGACATTGTGACAGAAACAAATATGTTTGGCTCCTGGTCTTTTTCGCACAGCTTTAGCAAAGCCCGTGGTACTGCTGATAATCAGATCGTAGTCTTGTAGATCCAAGGCTCGAAAGGCTGAAAAATAGAATGGAGCCATTAGCCTAAAATTCTTACTTGCCCCTGGAACCTTCTGAAGTACAGTTGTACGAACTTCACGTTCGCCTAGATCAATAGTTTGTTTAGGTTCGTACAGAGACGTGAAAATATCAGCATTGGGGTAGCGTGTACACAGCAATTCAAATACACGCTCTGCCCCACCGGGCTGTGTTAAGTAATCATGGACTAGGGCAATTTTCATAATACTCTCTCTATTTTAGATCGTCCGACACCGATGATGCCGTTGTACAAATACGTGTTCTTTCACCCTTCCTAAATCGCGTTATCAATTCAACCAGATAGCGAAAGCACCCAAGGTAAATCGCGCCGAGAAAGTGGGTTACAGGCTAGACGAACGTATCGCAATCGCCCGATACTGCTTCAGTTGGGGTCATCAGTTTTCAATTCCGTTGACGATCCTTGTAGAAGTGGCGATCGTCAGCAGGAGGGTTAGATCGCTTGCCCCTAGGCGGAACTACTGGTTAAAGTCGATTACGGAGTTACCCCCCTAACTTCTCCTTCAGAACGGAACGTGATACTTTAGCATAAGCTGCGGAGCATCTAAATTGAATACAGAGACGGGCTCTCCTGCCCGTCCCACAAGAATTGTAGAAAAATTGAC
>NZ_JAUBTO010000138.1:0-21206 GCF_036702495.1 Microcoleus sp. C2D2
TGGGAACCCTATCACTAGGGATATTAAGACCGCAATGTCTTAAGAATCCCCGTGCCTTCAGGTCGGGGAGTGTCAAGGTAAAATAAAGCCATAAAGTTAATCACTTGGTCATGTTTGTACTCGAAGCCAAACTCAGAGGTTCGACAAGACAGTTTGCCATCATCGACGAGATGATACGCACGGCTGGCTTTGTCAGAAACAGTTGTATTCGACACTGGATGGATAATCGCGGTGTCGGACAATACGACTTGTCGGCCCTCTGTTCCGTTTTGGCTAAAGAGTACGAATGGGCAAAAAAGCTTAATTCTCAAGCCCGTCAAGCATCTGCAGAACGCGCTTGGCAGTCGATTAAGCGGTTTTATGACAACTGCAAAAATCCAGCTATCAAGAAAAAAGGTTATCCCAAATTCAAGAAAGCTCGTTCTGTTGAATATAAAACCAGTGGGTACAAGCTTTCTGAAGATAGGCAATCGATCGCGTTCACTGATGGGTTTAAAGCTGGAACTTTTCGGATGATAGGGGCTTTTGACCTTAACTACTATCAACCCGAGCAAATAAAACGAGTTCGAGTTGTGCGTAAAGCAGATGGCTACTATGCTCAATTTTGTATTAAGCACGATAGATTTGAGGAGATAGAACCGACAGAACAGGTAACGGCTCTTGATGTCGGCTTGATGCACTTCTACACTGACAATCGAGGTAATAAGGTTGAAAATCCCCGCCATCTGAGAAAATCCGAAAAAGCTCTTAAACGGCTTCAGCGTCGGGTTAATCGCAAAAAGAAAGGCTCTAACAAGCGTAAAAAAGCGATTAACAAACTGGGAAGAAAACACCTGAAAGTCTCTCGCCAGCGTAAAGACTTTGCCGTGAAATTGGCAAGGTGCGTGGTTAAATCTAGCGATTTGGTGGTGTTTGAAGACTTGAAGGTGCATAACATGGTTAAAAACCATCGCCTTGCCAAAAGTATTAGTGATGCGGCTTGGAGACAATTCTTTGAATGGTTGGAATATTATGGGCAAGTATTCGGCAAAATTGTCATTACCGTGCCTCCTCAATACACCAGCTCTGAATGCAGTTCTTGTCATCGAATTGTCAAAAAGTCTCTGTCCCAAAGAACTCATGTCTGTCCATGCGGATTGACTCTCGATCGGGATGAAAATGCTAGTCGCAACCTTTTGGCAAAAGGATTGGAAATTGTGAGTAGGGGGGGACACTCCCGAATTAACGCCCAAGGACATTTGAACCTCTGTCAAATAAGTGAAAGCTTGCTTGATAAGTTTGGTGGTTGATTTGGGAACCCCACGCTGTATGCGACAGCATCAGCGTTGGGAGCATGTCAGTCCTGGACGCTCTTGCGACCTCAGAAACCCGGTTTATTGGTATATTTATCGTTGCTCGTGGCAAATTTTTCTAATACACCGGGTTTCTAGCCCCCGATGCGTAAGTCTTGAGTCTGAGAAACAGGCCGAGATCCCGACAATATCGAGTGCAAGTTGACGACGTTTCCGATGACCGCGATCGCAGGTGCTGCAAATCCGGCGGCCTCAACTTGCTCTACAATTGTAGCCAAAGTCCCGATCAATTCTTCTTGTTCGGGCCGCGTTCCCCAGCGCACTAACGCTATGGGCGTTTCTGCACTCAATTGGGCTGCTGTTAACTGGCCGATAATGTAAGGCAAATTGTGGATTCCCATGTATACTACAATGGTTTCGGAACCCCGGGCGATCGCCTGCCAATTTACCTCAGCGCGATATTTTCCCGCTGCTTCGTGGCCGGTGACAAAGGTGACTGAGGAACTGTACGATCGGTGTGTTAAAGGAATTCCCGCATAAGCAGGGGCCGCAATCCCAGAAGTTACACCGGGGACGACTTCTACTGACACTCCAGCTTTTACCAACTCTTCCATTTCTTCGCCGCCGCGGCCGAAGATAAATGGATCGCCGCCTTTGAGACGAACTACGATCGCATTATCTCCTGCTTTTTCTATCATTAGCTGAGTTGTTTCGTCTTGCATTAACGAGTGGCGGCCTTTGCGTTTTCCGGCATCTATTCGTTCTGCTTGGGGGTTGATTGCTGCCAAAATTTGAGGGCTGACTAAAGCGTCGTAAATCACCACATCCGCACACTCTAACAGAGCTTTTCCCTTCAAGGTCATCAAACCCGGATCTCCTGGCCCCGCACCTACTAAGTACACTTTGCCTAAAGACATTTTTCTTGCTTCCTTTACCTCTTCTGTGCCTCTGCGGTTCATTTTTGAATTAAATTCCCAATTAAGTCTGCTAATTCTACACTTGCGCCTAGAGGATTTGCGAGATGAAGTTCTGTCGCAGGAAATTGCTGCTTTAGCTGTGCGACATTTTTGGCGATCGCATCTGTAATTCCTCCATTAAATAAGAAGTATGGCACAATCCCTATTTGCTGCTGTCCACCACGAACCAAACTGTGAATTTGCTCTGACAAACTCGGCTTTACCGACCAATAAGCTGTCTGTATACCGAGTTTGCTGGCAATTTCCTCAACTGTCGAGTTACCTCCGGGGCGACGGCTGCCGTGAGATAATAAAATCCATTTTGGCAATAGCAGATTGGGGAGAAAAGCCACCTCTTGCATCTGACTTTTTACCAATTTTGTTAAGCCTGCTTCCTGGGAACCTAAATGCGGGCGCAATTCAATTTTTAGCTTGTCACCAAAAGTTTGTTGTGCAATTTCCACCTCTGCCGGTATGTCTTCGGCGACGTGAACTCCTGGCAATAAAAATACAGGCAGGATTTGCAATTGTGTCAGTCCCAGCGACAAAGTACGTTCGCCCAAACTGCAAATTTGTTCGTGTAGCGGTGCGGGTCCGAGTTCTAAGGTGGCGGTTGCTACGGGGGGGAACGAGTCAGCCAATTGTTGAGACAGCAGTTGAGCTAGGTTTTCCAAAGCTAGTTGGGGTCTGGGGTCGCGGCTGCCGTGAGAGACTAATAAATAGGTCGATCGCAATTTCAATATGGATTTGATGTTAATGTTCGATCGGGATCTGGACTTGCGCCCACCAACTCAAGAAACCGGGTTTTTCAACGGCGGCAAGAGCCTGCTGCGAAGTATTTTCGTAAAAAAAACCCGGTTTCTGCTTGAGTCCGGGAGATTTTCAATACTATAACATTTTTTAGCCGATCGCTCTTCATAGTAAAGAGTAGGTTGGGTAACGCGAAGCTGTTCCCAACCTACTCGGCTGCTGTGCTGTGAGGGTGATTGCGGAATATTCCGATTAATGTCTCGGGCCTGGTTCGGCGATGTATTGGAAAGTAGGTTCCGAGTTCCAAGGGCCGCGTTCGTCCTTGCCATTCGTGGACAAGTTAAAGTAGAGATCCACAGTGGAATCTGGCGGAATATTCCCGAACAGCGGATCCGTGAGTTTGCCCAAGGATTCCAGAGCTTTCATGAACATTTGAGTGTGAGAAATTTCGCGAGTCAGCAGAAAGTGCAGCGTCTTTTTCGTTCCTGCATCCGGTGCTAGTTTAATCAATTCTTCGTAGGTTTGGCGAGCTCCTGCTTCCGCACCGATATCAGCGCGCAAATCGCGCACCACATCCCCGCCTTCGTTGATATAAGCTGCCGTCCAAGCTTGACCTTGGCTGTCCAACAAGTGTGGGCCTACGCCGCGCACGGCAAACAATGTGCTTTTGTAAGCTTCTGTTTGGTCAACGTTTTTGGTGTGCATTTCTATGAGTTGCCCCACCATTTCTAAGTGGCTGAATTCTTCGATGGCAATATCTTGGAGCATATCCTTAATCCCTGGATTTTCACAGTGAAATGACTGCACCCAGTATTGCAAAGCTGCTGTCAGTTCTCCGGTTGCTCCGCCAAACTGTTCTAGCAGCAATTGCGCAAAACGCGGGTTGGGTTCGTCTACAGTCACTGCAGACATTAATTCTTTTTTGTGAAAAAACATGGATCGGTACCTCTATTTAGTTCTGTTGTTAAAGTCTGAGGATCGCAGACTTTATCTGTGTTCGCCTTCTGAATCCATTGTGCGGCAAGCGATCGCACCGAACCTCGGTCGCTGGTTACATCTAACGGGACAATTTTCTCTGCTTTCAGGTAGAGCTTAAACTTAAAATTTTAGTTAGTTAGTCGGTACAAACATTACAATTTAGGAGCTGCTTTATTGTCGCACTCGGTTAATTTTGCTGACAGGGCATCGAGGTGTCGCAGCCACTGAAGGCCGCCCACCCAACTGCGAGAGGGGAGGTGTCCGATTGGTGCTTGCTGACTATATTTAATCTGCCCTAAAGCAGTAGCAGAATTGTAGGTTTGCCAGTTGACCCGATCGCAGAATCTGATATAGTCTCGCTTAACGCTTTCGTAAATTTGTTTTTGGACGCTGAAGCCAAACCGACCTTGACTGTAGTGCAGCCAAAGGCGATCTAGTGTTTGCAAATCTTCGCACGGTAGCTGATAAATTTGGCTAATTTCTAGCTGAGTTCCCGGTTGCTGGGAAAGAGACTGACACATCAGGGCCCAAGTTTCGCGATCGGCTTCTTTCCACTTTTTGTTTGACAAAAAAGCCCGCAGTTTGGTATAATCAATTCCCCGTGCCGAAATTAGAGTTCGATCGAGATTTGAAGTAACAGATAAGGAAAAAGTTTCTGCGGAATTGGGGACGGATTTTGTGGGTAAAATGGGAGAATCAGAAGTTGGTAGCGCCCTGCGATCCGTTGAGTTGTCGCTATTACTGAGAGCAGGAGCGATCGGCTTTTTGGGCGAAAGCAAATTTGGATGGCGAATATCTAATGCTGCTTTGATATCTTGCAAAACTTCCGTAGCAAACCTGTACCGCTGATTGAGACGAGTTTGCAGCAATTTATCTAAAATTTCACCTAACTCGCGGCTAATACTCGTGCCTTTGGGGAGAAAATCGGGCCAGCACCAGCGCTCGCTGTTATAGTCGTACATATCCAAGGGAGTAACTTGCGTCATCAGGCGAATGCAAGTAACACCTAAACTGTAAAGGTCGCTAGCAGGAAATACTTTGCCGCGCAGTTGTTCGGGAGCTACATAATCTTGACTGCCGATGAGCGTTGCTGGACGGAGTAGGGCTGAATCTGTCAGCAGTTTGGCAATGCCGAAATCGATCAATACGAGTTTGTTGTCCGATTGGCGGCGGATAATATTTTCGGGTTTGATGTCGCGGTGAATGACGCGCTTGTCGTGGATAAATTGCAGCACTGGCAATAAGTCTTGCAGCAGTTGCCAAATTTGATTTTCATCGTATATATTCTGGTCTAATTCTTGTTTGAGAGTCGGCCCGTCTATAAATTCTTGAACTAAATAAATAAGGCCTTCTTGTTCAAAGCCCGCTAATAATGTGGGGATTTGCGGGTGTTTTCCGAGTTCGTCTAAACGGACGGCTTCTTGGCGAAATAATTCAAGGGCTTTGTCAAAAAATTCCGGGTTGCGATCGTAAAAATGAAATTGCTTGACTGCACAGCGGGGTTGAGATGGGATGTCTCCATCGATTGCTAGGAAAGTTTTGCCAAATCCGCCTCTACCTAAGAGTTTAATCGGGCGATATCGCTGTCTCAGCAATAGGTTAAAGCCGCAGTTTAAGCAAAATTTTGCGGTGTGGGAGTTTTGAGGATTTTGGCATTCTGGGTTGATGCAGTAACTCATATCGATTTTAGATTTTAGATTTTAGATTTTAGATTGCGGAGAAGGCTTTTTTTTAACGAACCGCGAAGACGCGAAGGGCGCGAAGGAAGAGGGAAGAGAGAAGAGACAGGGTTGACAACTGATGCAGTCCGGGATATTAGGCTATTTTAATGCGCTGGCTCGAATCGGGACGCTGCTAAAGCTGCTGAGTCCGGGCGGCGCGACTGCTCTGGAAGCGGGATAGTTGCCGATCGCGCGGAGCGAAAATTCGGCTAAACTCTTACTGTGCCTGGAATTTGAGGCACAATCGATCTGTCCGGTTCGGGGACGCTCAGAAATATTTCAAAATATTTTTGCTTTACCCCTAGACTTGTACTGAGATCTGATGCTATAGTTACAACAGTTACAACTAATACGGCGAGCGTAGCCAAGTGGTTAAGGCAGTGGTTTGTGGTACCACCATTCGTGGGTTCAAGTCCCATCGTTCGCCCTTTTGATTCTGAACTGTTTAATTCGATCGCCCGTCCCCTGTACGGTAAGTTGCGATCGCCTCCGGGTGTGCACTGCACACCTTAATCTTGTTTGGGATTTAGCGGTTGTGTCGGCACAAGTTCCGATGTGCTAATCTTGAATGCAATCTAAAATCTAAAATCTAAAATCTAAAATCTAAATATGCCGTCTTTAGTAGCAGAAGATTGGGGATATAAATTTAGTGGCGATCGCACAATTAATAAGTTTATTCGCGATGTTGAAGGGGAAGCGGCTTTAGCGAAATATTGCGATTGGGAATGCCGAGAACGTGCGGAATTTCTGATGTCGGAGATTGCTGGGAAATCTCACAATCTGTTTTACGTGCGCCGCCAAAAGGTAAATGAGAGATTTTCTGAAGAAGAAATCTGGGAATTGCTCCTTGCTACGGATGGTGATGATTTTGAATTACCTCAATTGTTGCAAAAAGCCGTGAAGCGAAGCTATCCCGAAGGGAATCGCACTTTACGCTTACTAGCAACTGTACGCTTTGAAGACGGAATCGGCGGTTTAAAACTGCTGGATGCTGGTTTGGTGGCGGTTCCCAGAGGGAGGAAAGATGGGTATTCTTTGCCGGTTCTGTTGCGACTTTTGGCTAACAGTCGAGCGCCAATTCCTGTAAAGTCGATCGCCCGCGTCCAACAAATGCCTTTTTGGGACGACAGACACATACCGACTACGGAACAGCTAAAAGTTTGGCAGACTTTTTTAAATGTGGAACAACGCATTGCCCAAGCGCGTCAATTTTGCGTGCCTTTCCGAGCGCACAATTACGGTTCAGGCTTTAAAATAGTCACTTTTGAAATCGATCGCAATTCCGCAACTCTTGACGGCTATGATGAAAATCCCTTACAAGCGGGCGACTTTCGTGAAAGGCTGAAAAAAGCCAGAAATGAAGAAATTATTCTGTTTGATTCGCCGCCCGGAAGCAGAAGCAGCCGAGAGGGAGAGACTTTAGGCAGCATCGCCGAAATAGACTTTGAACATGGTAAATTACGCATTAAATTAGATGTTGATTTAGGAGTTCGCATGGCGGGCGGCAGATATCAACTGCCACAACAAGGATTCTTGTATTTTGAGGCGGCGGGCGATCTCTCTCAGATCGATCGCAAGAAAAAAGCTTTAAAAATGCTGACTGATGGCCGCGCTCAAAATCCCTATTTGAGTGAGTTTTTCTTCGACTCTTCTCAGGCGAGAATGCCCGAAAAATTGATTAAATTGGATCGGGAAAATTTATTAAATCGCAATGCTAATGACGACCAAATCGCCGCCGTAGAAACGGTGCTTTCGGCGCGGGATTTAATTTTGATTCAAGGACCGCCGGGAACGGGCAAAACGACTGTGATTGCGGAGATTTGCTATCAAATTGCCCGTCAGGGCGGCAAAACGCTAATTGCTTCGCAAGCAAATTTGGCTGTAGACAATGCTTTGAGTCGGTTAGTTCACAATCCGGCGATTCGGGCTTTGCGGAAGGGAAAAGCTCATAAGGTGCAGGAAGAAGGGCAGCCGTTTTTGGAGGAAAATGCGATCGGCACTTGGCTGCAAAATACGGCGGCTGACTGCGAACAAAAGCTCTCGCAGCGCCTGACTAATGTCAAATCTTTGCGGCAGTTGGTGGCAGAATCAGAGCGATTTACCGCCTACTGTGCCGCGGAAAAAGCTTTTTTTAATGGACTAAAACACCTGCACGACAGTAAAGCAAATATTGAGGAAAAGTGCAGCCAGCAAGCAGCAGAGTATGAACGAAATTTAACCGAAAAAAGCGATATTGAATCTCTAGTTAGTGGGTTGGAAAATCTGCTGGATGCGCCTCATGTCAACTGGGAATCTCCCGAAGTGGCTGAGTTTATGCCCCGACTAAAACCCTATTCGGAAGGCAATGTTTTAGTAGAAAACTTGATGGCAAATGTTCGGATTGCTGCTAGCAATGCTATTCAAATTGGGTTCGATCGCCCTGCTTGTGGCGCGTTTGGGCTTGCGGTTTGGCTGCAGGAAACTGTAGCAGCGCAAATATCGGAATTTAAGACGGCTTTCGATCGCGCTGATGATGTTTGTCACGCTATGTCGGCGGTTGCGGAGTCGTTGCGGGTTTCCCGCCAGATGTCTGAGGCTTTGAATCAACTCGAATTGGGCGATAGGCAAAATCAGACACACCGCCAAAATCTCGAACAGAAAATCAAGAATTTGGAACTGCGAAAAGCGGAAATTGCAGCCGTTGTCGTCGCCGTTGCACAGTGGATCGAGACGGCGGATACGAAACTCTATGAAGTGGTGAAAACAGGCTGGGAAACGGGCGCAATGCTCGCGGATGATATGGTAGAATTGCCCGCAGGATTGCTGAAAATTGCCCGATCGCTCAAATTGCCGATCGTGCCGCCCAAATGCAAGGTCAATTTGCCGGATTTGGATCGGTTGCAAAAGGCGATATCCCACGAAGAAAGCGCAGGTTTTAAGGACATACAAGGGCAACAGTTCCGGTTTAGCGAGTTTCTACACCTAAATTTGAGTCAAACGCCGATCGTGCTCTCTGCGGGCGATCGCACGCAATGGCAGCAGCTAGCCAAAGACTTCGCCAGCTATTCCCAAGTCAGCCCAAGTCAGCGCAAATTTATCATCGAAAAAGCTCGCACTTTTTTAGGTAGCATTCAACAATTTTACAGTAAATCCTTGCAGCCAAATCAGATCCAGGCTACCTTCGATCGCCTAGTCAAAGAATTGCTGCACAGTATCCTCGCAAATGCGCGTCAGTGCGTGGTTCCCCTGAAAACCGAAACCGAACAGCAGCTTATAAAACAGCAACAGTTATTAGATAAAATCGGTCAAACCTTGAGCCAGCAGGAAATATCCGCCGCTAAACTTCAGGTAGAAACAGCGCAGCAAGAGGCGAACTTAAAAATTAGCGAAGTTACTAATTTGTTGCAAGCAATTGTCCAACAGCCAAACGCCCCTGAAAAGTTGCGGATTTTAGCCGAACAATATCTCGCCCAAAAATCCAATATTTGGGAGCAACCGCAGCAGTTTGTCAAGCAAGTTGAGGCTTGGAAAGCAAGCGCGATTCAGCTTGACAAATCAATTGCTGAGCTAGACCCTTTTGGGGTTTTGGAGACAATCAAAAATACTCTTGACGAGCATTTATCCCCGCTGCAAATTGCCGCCGCAACAGCGCAGCAGCAACTCGCAGAACTTCAAACAGAATTGAGGGAAATTACCGCTCAACTGCAACAGCAGCAACCGACAGCAGCATTACTTGTTGAGAGAAATTGGTGGGAGTCAGCATGGCAAACTATCCCCACTCAATACCAGCCAGAAGTTCCGGATACAGGATTATTCAGCGGAGCTTTTTTAAGCAAAATTAAGCGTCTCTTCAAAACTTGGCAGCGGAAATTAGAACAAGAAGAAACAGCACTAAATCGCTCTCAAAACTTTGTGACAGATTGGATTCAAAAACTCCGCAATCCATCAGAAAAAGACCAAAGCGATTTAAAGCAAATTTATATTGACAATGCCAACGTGATCGGCATTACTTGCGTGCAAGCTGCCAGTTTCGATTTTACTAAAAACTTTCCCAGCTTTGATGCAGTCATCATTGACGAAGTTAGCAAATGCACTCCGCCCGAGTTATTAATCCCCGCTTTGAAAGGCAGAAAGTTAGTATTAGTGGGCGATCACAGGCAATTGCCGCCGATGTTTAATCAAAGTACGATCGACGATATTGCCGAAGACATCGGCTGTACCGGAGACGAACTTAGCTTCATCAAAGAATCTTTGTTCAAAGTATTGTTTGAAAATGCCAGCGACAGCATCAAAAAAATGCTGACAACTCAATACCGAATGCACCCGCAAATCATGGGCGCTATCAATCAGTTTTACCAGCAAAAACTCAACTGTGGCATTCAGGAACCAGACACCAAACGCGCCCACAACCTCGCAGGTAGAATCATTCAAGAAAACAATCATGTCCTGTGGGTTAAAACGCCCGTTGCACAAGGGTTTGAAGAGGAAAAACAGGGTACTTCGCGGTTAAATGTCAAGGAAATTGACCTGATCGAGCGTTTGTGCGAACAAATGGAGGCAGCTTGGCGGCCCAAAGTTGCCGACGGCGAACCGCCGAAAGAAATCGGGATTATCACTTTTTACGGCGCTCAATTGAATGCAATTAAAGATAGAATCGAAGCCGAAAGATTTCCTGCTTTGAGCATCCGCACTGGTACGGTTGACATATTCCAAGGCATGGAAAGACCTGTAATTATTGTTAGCACAGTGTGCAATAATAATAGGGGCGATATTGGATTTGCTAAGGAACCGGAACGGGTGAATGTGGCATTTTCTCGCGCTCAAGAATTGCTGATTGTTGTCGGCTGCCACGATTTATTTACCAAACAAACAGGTACTGTCGGAAAAATGTATCAGGAAGTTTCAAAAACGGTGCGTCACTGCGGAGGTTTTGTAGATGTCTCTAGCGTCCTCAACTAAACCAATAGACTCGAATTTAAGTTCGCTAGCGGAACAAATTGAGGAACAAAATCCGGGTTTGTCAGTGTTGGCGGCGCGTCAATTCCGCTTCGCAATCCGGCAAACTCCGCTGGAGGTGGCTACTTGCGAACCGCGCGAGTTTAACGTGTTGGAAGAGTTCATTTTGCGGGCGGGCGTTGAGTTTGAACCTGCGCCAACTTTGAAGGAGTTGGCGGATTTGCTGGGGTTAGACGAGATTTTTGTGAAGACTGCGGCGGCGACTCTGGTTAGTTTGGAAAGCTTGGAGGTGGCTGAAAATGGGCAAATTGCGATCGCCCCGCAAGGTAGAGATTTTTTTGATAAAGGTGCGGTTAGTCGATCGCAAATTCAATCAATTTATGCCATTTCCGATCCGCTGAATCAAACTCTTACTTTTAAATTCGATGCTTTAGTGGCAGAATCGGTCAACTTGCCCGATTTAGCAGATTTAGTATCGCTCGAACATAAAATTACTGACTTGGCGGATTTAAGTATAGCAGAAATCCAGCCGTTAATTCAAGCTTCCGGCTTAGGAATTCACGTCCCCGAAAACGGGAAAATTGTGTCTGAGTGCGCTGTCATCGGCGACGATTTAGATATTTGGCAAACAGTCTCGATTTTTGTGTTGTTAGATGCGATCGAAAATAAAACTACTATTCAAGTCCGACAGGGAAAGCAAATATTAGAAACAGCCTCAAACCGACTCAACGAACTTGAATTCCAGCAAAAACTTTCCTTAAATGACTTGTGCAAATTAACCCCCGACATCGCACAGCAAGAATCAGAGACAATCCCGGTTCCGAAAACTCCTAAAAAGGCATCTAAGAAGAAACCAAAGGAAACGATATGATGAGGACTAACTCCTGATTACAAACTGGTTTGTATTGAGGACTAAAGTCCCGATCGACTGATATCTTGCACCCTTCTCAATTACTTGTTTAGGAACGGGCAAGATGCCCGTTCCACAAAAAAATCAAGTTTTGTGGAACGGGCATCTTGCCCGTTCTTGACAATAGTGTAACATATAAGTATTAAGCAACAAATGAGGTAATTGTGCAATGGACAAACTAGCTCAATATCGTCAATACGTTCAGACATTAATCACCCGTTATGCCGAAGATGATGTTTCCGATGATGAAGTCGAAGTGCAACTAATCTTAGACACAGAACGAGATCATTATCAGTGGATGAATGTCGGCTGGGAACACTTAACCCGGATTTATCGAAGCATCATTTACATTGACATCAAAGATGGAAAAATCTGGCTTCAGCAAAATTTAACCGACCAAAATCCTGCGGAGGAATTAGTTGAAATGGGAGTACCGAGAGAGGATATTATTTTGGGATTGCAACCCCCCTACAAGCGGCAGTATACTGATTACGGTGTAGCGTAAAAGGTCCAGATAAAAAAATACAATACTCAGATTTCCAACTTCTTGAAGAAGTCGGGAATCTAATTCGCCCTACTCAGCCTTAACGCATTTCAGCATCCGCAAAGTAGCAGCCGCGTAATTCTACTTTGCAGAATCATCGAAAGCAAACCGCCAATTTCGTTAATAGCGGCAGCAAAAGAACAATAAGAAGACATTTGAGTAATAATAGAAGCAGCCCAATAATTCTGAATGTCTGAAAAAGTTTTAGACGGCTCTTTAGCAACTAAATTCTGCTCCATTCCCGCCGACAAACGAAATTCCGCAGCTATTGGCAGCACCCCGATCAATTCAACGCGAGTGACGGACTGCGTAGGTTTAAATGTTCCATCTTGATAGCCGCTAACTATCTTGTTATCCCGCGCAAATAGAACTTTTCCGGCACTCCAGCGGGAAATATCAACCTCGCTATAGAGACGGATAGAAAGATTGCTAGGAAATGTGATATTAGCACCTTGTATTGCTTGAAAGGATGCCAATACTAAAGATACCAATTGCTCTCTGCTAACAGCAAGTTGCGGTCGAAAGGTATTATTTTGAGAAAAACCGGCTACAAACCCAAAGCGCACAGCTTCTTTAATTTCGGAAGCCTAGATATCATCGGTAGCTATCTCCGAACTGTAGAAAAGCCAGTATTGCCTACGGTATTGGCTGCGGTATTACCGTAGGTATTTCCTGCGGTAATCCCGCAGGTATTTCCTGCGGTATTTCCTGCGGCATTGCTTCGGTATTGCCTCCGGTATTGCCTCCAGTATTGGCTCCGGTATTGCCAATTTCTACCGGGGCGGGTTCATTGGTAGTGAAATAAAAGTGGCCTAATGTGCGGCCTTGGTAAGCTCTTTTACTCAAGCGCCAAGCAGGATCGAGAGTGATTTTCATGAATTCGTTAACATCGCCGTTTGTGCGACCAATAATCACCGATTTACCTTGGTAATCTACCGGAGTTCCCATTAGAAGAACATTGCCATCTACAGTTTCCAAAGTTAGGGCGTATTTTAATGCTAAATCGGTGCCGGCCATACGAATTGAAAAGCCGTTGCTGTCAGTTGCGCGACCACAAATACCGGTGAAGTCAAAAGTAACTAATAACGGATCGACTTTCACGGGATTAGAGCCGCTTTCGCTCCAGCACTGCCGCTTGTCAGATACCTGTTCTAAAATTAGCAATTGGTAGCCGCCGAAAGGGCGGGGTTGGGCGATGACAATTACTCGGTCTTGGCTAATTTCGGTTTCGTCAAAAGTAAATGCTTTAGCCGCACCGATCGCCCCGAGTGTTAAAATTGCTGAACCTGCCAGTGCGGTCACTGTTCGTACAAGTGAATGTTTCATGCTTTTTCCCTATTGGCTCCTTATTTTGATGAGACTTATCTAGAATATAAAAAACTCGCTCTCTTTAGACAACAAGATTGAATTTTACCATCTCTTGTTCCGGTGGTACCAAGTGCGATCGATCGCCGATCGTCACATTTGTTCGTAGTGAGGAGTAAAGTCCGAGGAAAGTTTATGAGGAATTTAGTCCTCACTACAAACTTATAACCGTTATTTTAGCGACGAAGTTGATATTATATCAATTCCGGTTAGACCGGAATGATAGAAGCTCTGGACACCGCACTAGCCTTTCCCTACCCCAAAATAATCGCATCCGGCGATCGAGAGATGTAACTATCGCCCGATTAATTTTCGGGAAACGGCACCGCGCCGTGTCCTGACTGTGGGTAATATTAATTCCGATGCTACCGGATTTGATATTATATCGTTTCCGGTTGCATGGGCACGATCGAGTCAAGGTCAATAATTCCACATTCCCCAACGGACGACTCCCAACGGACTACTCCCCATCATTCCGATGCTACCGGATTTGATATTACTTGCGGGAAACGATCGCAATATCCGCACAAAAAATGGTGCATTAACCAAGTGTAACGCACCCTAAAACAAACATTCAAAAAGCGCCTTTCCTGTCTAGCGAAACATACTGCTAACGGAACTATCTTCGTGAATCCGCCAAATAGTTTCTCCGAGCAAATTCGCTACTGAAAGCACTGTCAACTGCTCAAAACGGTTCTCTTCAAGCACAGGAATTGTATTCGTAACAATTACCTCTTCCAACACCCCGCTAGACAAACGCTCGATCGCCGGATGCGAAAACACCGCATGAGTAGCACAAGCATAAACCTGCCTCGCACCCTCGCGGCGCAACAATCTCGCGCCCTCAGAAATCGTGCCGGCAGTATCGATCATGTCGTCTACCAACACAGCAGTTTTGCCCCTGACATCACCGATAAGATTCATCACTTCCGCCACGTTGTGAGCTTGACGGCGCTTGTCAATAATTGCCAGGGGAGCATCGCCAAGCTTTTTGGCAAAAGCTCTCGCCCTAGCGACTCCGCCCACATCCGGCGAAACCACAACAATATCCGTCAATTGCTTGCTCGCCAGATAATCCAAAAGCACCGGCGACCCGTAAACGTGGTCGAAAGGAATGTCAAAATAACCTTGAATCTGAGCCGAGTGCAAATCCATCGCCAAAACGCGACCGGCCCCAGCTTCAGTAATCAAATTAGCGACCAACTTCGCAGTAATCGACTCTCTTCCAGCCGTTTTGCGGTCAGCCCTAGCATACCCGTAATAGGGAATGACGGCAGTAATTTGTCTGGCCGAAGCGCGCCGACAAGCATCGATCATAATTAACAATTCCATGAGGCGATCGTTCACAGGGCCACAAGTTGGCTGAATCAAGTAAACATCGCAACCCCGAATCGATTCTTGAATTTGAACGTAGAGTTCCCCATCAGCGAACCGCTTGCGAACCATCGGCCCCAAATCTATCCCCAGATAGCGAGCCACCTCTTGGGCGAGGGGAATATTAGCAGAACCGGAGAACAGCCGCAGACGGTCATGAGCGGAAACCGGCGGCTCGGGAAGCGAAAGCGGTAAAGTAGCAGAACGGATCACAGCAGGCCTCTTGCAGGACGTTTATTCCACCGCTATCTTACCATCTGAAACTAGAAATTTTTAGCCAATTCTTGGAGAGATTTAACTTTCGGGGCTGCCACAAGTGTTAAGTTAGGTGGACTCAATAGGACTTGCAGAAATATCTCCGATAAACCGGGTTTCTAGCCCACATTCCGCAGCCTCAACGGTCACAATCGGTTTTTACTTGTTTTTATCCAGCACTAAAGCTATAAATTATACTACAATACCGTACATTAACGGTTAAAAAACTGTTTAAAGGCATAATTTATTACTTTAAAGATAGAGTCTTCTGCGTAATTATGCTGTGTGACACCCCAGGGTGCGGAATGTGGGTTAAAGATAGAGTTTTTTGGGTAATTATCCTGTGTGACACCCCAGGGTGCCGAATGTGGGTTCTAGCAAGCGATCGTACTGGCAGAAGTACGATCGCACTTGTGTCCCTGCGTCTAAAAATTCTGGCGAGAGTCAATGCCAGGGCCGAGGTCCCAAGTGCAGCCGCCCAAAATTCGGTCGAAGCCCGAAGGATCTAGCCCGAGCCCGGGATCGAGGCAATAAAAATGCCACCAACAGGCAATAAACTTGAAAAACACCGTAAAAAAAGTTAAGAATCGGGATCGCACTCCAGATTTTTGAGTAGGGCAAAGCAAGGTAGAAATTGATGAGCTTAAGAGAACGCATTGACGCAGAAATCAAAGCAGCCATGAAGTCTAAGGACAAAGTTCGCTTGGAAACAGTTCGCAGCATCAAGAAATTTATTCTCGAAAAAGAAGTCAGCCTCCGTCCTTCCGGGCAAGACACGCTGACAGAAGCTCAAGAAATGGAAATTTTGATGCAAATAGCGAAACAGCGCCGGGATTCGATCGAACAATACCGCAAAGGCGGCCGCTTCGATTTAGTGGCACAAGAGGAGGCGGAGTTGGCAATTGTTGAAGAGTATTTGCCGCCGCAGATGTCAGACGAAGAGGTGAGTCAAGTCGTTGACGAAGTGATTGCCTCGGTTGGCGCTACTTCTGCAAAAGAAATGGGCAAGGTGATGGGCAAGGCAATGCAGCAGCTTAAGGGCAAAGCAGACGGTAACAGAATTCAAGAGATGGTGAAAGCAAAGCTTAACAGCTAGTGCCGCTCCAACTCAAATCTTCCAGCATTGGCGATCGGTCTTTCAGGGGCCGGCTATTGGCGCCACAAGAATATTGAACTTTGAGCAACTTTGAGCAACAGCCCGGATGCTCAAAGTTGCTCAAACAGTCCTGGACTCATCAAGACTAAAGAAACCGGGTTTTCGATCGGAACTGCAGGTTGCAACCTGTGTATTTTCGTGAAAAAACCAGGTTTCTGACTATCCTTGGGTCCAAGAATGTCAAAAAAATGTAAAATACTAACTTTGGCCGGGACTGGGAACTAGAGACAGTCAGGAACCTCAGCCTAAAGGCATGAAGCTTGAAGGAGAAATCTAACAAGCCGTTCCCCTAGGGCCTAAGTCTTCATTGACTACGTTTTTTGAGTCACGACACCCGCTTGATGCGTAGCTAGTCCCTCGCTCTGTCGCTAGCGGTTAAACAGTCTGGTATGTCACGCTCGACAGTGCTGCTAGCCGGCGCAAGCTCACTAAACAAAGGCGCGTGCTAACTTGACCCCAGAAATGGGAGTTTGAGGCAACCATACCTCACGCCTTGGGGCAACCATACCCCTCCACCCCGCGAGGGGATTCAAATTAAATGTAAAGCCGATGCTCAAAGCACGGGGTTTCTACCCATTTTTCTGATGAAGCATTAAAGACGTAGCAGTCTATGTCTGTGAGCGATCGTCTATTTTTAAACATTGTCTACTTAAACTTATGCAGCCACCTATTGCTATTGGAACTCTCCTACAAAACCGCTACCGCTTGGTGAATATTTTAGGTCAAGGGGGATTTGGCCGGACTTATTTAGTAGAAGATTTGGGGCGGTTTCAAGAACGCTGCGCCCTGAAGGAATTGATTCCGGTGCAAAGCGGGCCTTACGTTTTGGAAAAATCGAAGGAATTGTTTCAAAGAGAGGCGGCAATACTTTACCAAATAGCGCACCCGCAAATTCCCCAGTTTCGGGCAATATTTGAAGAAAACCAGCGTTTGTTTTTAGTGCAGGATTACGTGGAAGGGATGACTTACCGCGAACTGCTGCTCGATCGAGCTTCCCAGGGTCGCACCTTCACCGAAGCCGAAGTCTTGGTATTTATCCGGCAAATGCTGCCGGTACTGGCTCACATCCACGCCCGCGGCATCATCCACCGCGACATCTCCCCTGAAAATATAATTCGGCGGGAAAACGACCAGTTGCCGGTGCTGATTGACTTTGGTGTGGTGAAGGAACTCGCCACCAAAGTCCAGTCTCCCGAAGCAACAGCCCACGCGACAACTGTCGGTAAAATCGGCTACGCGCCGATGGAACAGTTGCAAAGCGGGCGGGCAACTGCCAGCAGCGACCTCTACGCTTTAGCTGTAACGGCGATCGTCCTGCTGACGGGCAAAGAACCGCAGGAATTGCTCGATCAAACAACGCTGCAGTGGAATTGGCAGCAGCGAGTGCAGGTGAGCACGGGTTTGGCTTTGGTGCTGAATCGGATGTTGAATCGATCTCCGGGCGATCGATATCAATCTGTCAGCGAAGTCGCCCAAGCACTCGACAACCAAACTAATCCTCAGCCTAACCCGCCAACTGTACCGCCCGCGCCAGCAGTGGTGCCGTCAAATCCTTCGCTAGTAGCAACGGTGGCGGTGGGCAGGCCGCCCGAGCCAGCCGCCCAGAGTGCCCGCCCGCCTCAGCAGCCAGACCCGTTAATTGAGCCGGCTGGCGACTCTTTTTGGGACAATCCCTTCGCTGCGATCGGACTGCTGACGGGCTTAGTAATCTTGACGGGCTTCGGTTCCTGGGCCTTAGTAGGCTCATTTCTCAACAATCAGGGCCCCAAACCCACTCCGACAGCGCCACCAGTCACAAGTCCGACGCCGACACTAACTCCGATACCAACCCCAGAACCTTTGCCAACCCCAACCCCAGAACCGACACCAGCGCCGACTCCCCCACCTGTGCCGGAACCAAGCCCAGAACCAAGCCCAGAACCAAGCCCAGAACCTGTGCCGGATCCAAGCCCAGAACCTGTGCCGGATCCAAGCCCAGAACCTGTGCCGGATCCAAGCCCAGAACCTGTGCCGGATCCAAGCCCAGAACCAAGCCCAGCGCCAACTCCGACACCCAAACCAAGCCCAGCGCCAACTCCGACGCCCAAACCGACGCCCAAACCGACGCCCAAACCGACTCCAGCGCCCGCACCCAGACCGACTCCTGCACCAACACCAGCGCCGTCGCCGTCGCCGGAACCAGCACCAACACCAGCGCCGTCGCCGGAACCTGCGCCAACACCAGCGCCGTCGCCGGAACCAGCACCAACACCAGCGCCGTCGCCGGAACCTGCGCCAACACCAGCGCCGTCGCCGGAACTCTAAACTTCTGGCAAAATTCCCCTAGACTGAAGTAGAGGCCAATTACTTGTTAGCTATTTGCCAATGAACTCGTTGCTAATTGCTGGAACTGATACCGACGCGGGCAAAACTGTTTTGACCAGCGCTCTGGCTGCTTATTGGCAAATGTATTTTCCCGATCGCAGTTTGGGAATTTTGAAGCTGTTGCAAACGGGAACGGGCGATCGCGAATTCTACACCCGTTTGTTAGCCCTCGACCAATCCCCCCAAGAACTCAATCCGCTGCACTTTGACGCGCCTCTAGCACCGCCGATTGCCGCGGAACTGGAGGGGAGACATATTGAGTTAGAAAAGGTCTGGACGGCGCTGCAAAGCCTCTGTAAGCGCAAGGATTTTGTATTGGTGGAAGCTTTGGGAGGACTGGGTTCGCCTGTAACGCGGGAACTGACGGTGGCCGATATTGCGAGGGATTGGCGGCTGAAGGGAGTTTTGGTGGTACCAGTGAGATTGGGGGCGATCGGGCAAGCTGTGGCGAATGTTGCTCTCGCCAGACACACTGGTTTTGGGCTCAGAGGTATTGTGCTTAATTGCGTTAAAGCTTATTCTGAACAAGAAATTGCCGAACTGGCGCCCCTTGATTTGATCCAGTCGCTGACTCAAATACCTGTGTTGGGTATTTTGCCGCATTTAGATGACCCGACTGACCTTACCAAATTAGCTCAAGCAGCTTCAGAATTAGATTTAGAGCGGTTACTACCAGGGGTTAATTTAGTTCCTGGGACTTCTAAATAACCCTATTCTAAACACCTCTCTTTCTCATTATTCTCTTTCTCTGCGTACTCTGCGCCCTCTGCGGTTCATTAAAAAAAATCTCCTGCACAAGTCAAGTAGGATTGACATAGCAATTATCTTTGATTTTTGAATAAGATTTTTTTACCGCAGAGAGCGCAGAGAGCGCAGAGAAAGAGAAGAGATAGTTACAGGAATTATTCATAGTTGCTATCATTAGTAATGATAATTGATTAACTGATTAGACCTAAAACCGAATTCAAAAAAAGGAGAATAAAACATGGTTTCTACTTTACCGAATTTAAACTCTGTAGATTTATCTCAGTTGCGGCTTGAGATTAGAAATTTGCAGCCTCAGCTAGTCGAATGGCGGCGCCGCTTGCACCAAAAGCCGGAGTTGAGTTTTCATGAAAATTTAACGGCGCAGTTTGTCTCGCAAAAGTTGCAGGAATGGGGCATAGAGCATCAAACTAATATTGCTAAAACTGGTATTGTCGCAACTATAGACAGCGGCAAACCGGGGCGGGTTTTGGCAATTCGAGCTGATATGGATGCTTTGCCCATTCAAGAGGAAAATGAGGTGGATTATCGATCGCAGCATGATGGAATTATGCACGCTTGCGGTCACGACGGCCACACTGCGATCGCCCTTGGTACTGTCTGTTATCTTGCCAAGCACAAACACAGCTTTTCGGGTAAAGTAAAATTTATCTTTCAGCCCGCCGAAGAAGGGCCAGGAGGCGCAAAACCGATGATTGAAGCGGGAGTTTTGAAGAATCCTGATGTTGATGCGATCGTCGGCTTGCATTTGTGGAACAATCTACCTTTGGGCACTGTAGGCGTCCGCAGCGGCGCGCTGATGGCGGCTGTCGAAATTTTTGAGTGCACGATTTTTGGCAAAGGTGGACACGGCGCAATGCCACATCAGACTGTGGACTCGATCGTAGTTACAGCCCAAATTGTCAGCGCTTTGCAGGCCATTGTCGCGCGGAATATTGACCCGATCGACTCAGCGGTAGTAACTGTCGGCAAATTCCACGCAGGCGACACCCACAACGTCATCGCCAACACCGCTCAAATCGGTGGCACCGTGCGCTATTTCAATCCAGCATATCAAGGTTATTTTGACAAGCGAATCGAGCAAGTAATTGCCGGAATTTGTCAGAGTCACGGGGCAAATTACAAATTAGATTATTCTGCGTTTTACCCGCCGGTGATTAATGATTCAAGAATAGCTGAATTGGTGCGCGGCGTCGCAGAATCTGTTGTCGAAACCCCTGCGGGAATCGTTCCAGAATGTCAAACAATGGGAGGCGAGGATATGTCGTTCTTTTTGCAAGAAGTGCCCGGTTGCTATTTCTTTTTAGGTTCAGCAAATCCCGAGAAAAACTTGGCTTACCCGCACCATCACCCGCGTTTTGATTTTGATGAAACTGCGTTGGGGATGGGTGTAGAAATGTTTGTGCGCTGCGTAGAAAAGTTTTGCGTGAGAGATTGAAAGCAATTTATAAATTTGTAGTGAGGACTAAAGTCCTCTCTTTAAGCTTAAAGTCCTTACTGTGAACAAATCAGTCAGTTTGTAGTGAGGACTAAAGTCCTCTCTCGAGGTTTTAGGCAATGCGGAATCTGGCTTATATCAATTCCGGCAGTAAGGCCGGAATGATATCAAATCCGCGCCCAGAAAGTCGGGCGTAAAGTCGAATCAAGCTTGCCAACAAATAATTCGCACAATTTTCATTTTTTTGACTCACAGTCAACAGTCAACAGTCAACAGTCAACAGTCAACAATGCGGACGGTGCAACTGGAATCGATATCAGTTGTAAGGTAGTGCCCTGAAGGAAAGGATAAAAAAATCAACCGAATTCAAATAAAAGTAGGCACCTGGAGTTGTAAATTATCA
>NZ_JAUBTO010000139.1:0-20988 GCF_036702495.1 Microcoleus sp. C2D2
GGTTTCATCCTATTTTACCTTTTTTTGTCTACCCCCTTGACAATTTGCACTTTTTCTTAACTTGTCACAAATGATCTGCGATATGCCCAAAGGCTCTGTAAATATAGAAGTTTTCAAGGATCGGCTGCAGTTAGCGCGGTCATGGCAAGGAAAACGGTTTTGGTTGTATAGCAACCGCCAAGGCTGCGCCGGATGCAAGGTGTAAGACATCCTCGATCCGTTCTTGGAATGCCATAGGTCTTTTTTTTTCGAGTAAAACCAATTTTTTTCAAGGCTCTCGATATTGTGCGCGAGCTAATTTCTCCATCCCAAAGTAAAGCAATTTCAACTTGAGTTTTATTCCCATTAGTCAAGGCGTTCTCACGAAATTTATCCCAATCAGTAATTTTATGACCATTGCCGGGTGGTTCATTGGGTAACGCTAAAAAGTCTCCTGTTTCCGTTTGTCGCTTCAATCCTTCTGCCGATTGTGTTGCACCAGTTTTTGGACTAGACTTTTACTGACTCCCAATCTAGTAGCTACCTTCCTCGCTTGACATCTTTTCTGCCAAATGAGCCTTCACTATTTTTTGCCGGAGCTCGATAGAATACGCTTTCCGACGGTTTGACTACAAAAATGATATTTTATTGTACCACATAACAGCGGAAACTGCTGTATTTTTCTGGGCAGTAATGTCATCACAAAACAAGCTATCCTTAGCTAAAATTGTTCAAAAAATACCTCGGGCAAATATAAATAGAATTCCCTCTCTAATTGGAGTTTATCAATGATTAAATGTCTTGAAAAATAGTGATTTAGTAAATGGATATTGGCAGGAACAAGAAAAATTTTCCGAAATCACACAAAAAGGTATGTCAGTTATAACAGAATTTAAAAATCAATGACAAAGAACACAATCAATATGAGTCAAAATCAAATTAAATGGCTAACAACAATTTTAATGTTAATCGCTTAGATCGGGTTATTACTAGAAGCGGAACCGATGCGCATCATTGGTCGGTTAAGTTTTCCGATGTGAGCATGGATTTTTGCGCAAAATTGGAAAAGACGAGAACCAGACACCCCCGCTAAACCTTTAATTACTAGATTACTATTATTCGGAATAATCGCCCTTCGCATCTTCTATTATTCAGAAATTTACAGCTAAATATATTAATTAGCTTGGGAGTAGCTACTATAACATTTAATCAAATTCACAAATCGCCGCCAAAAATCCTATATTTAATAGGAGGAATGATCGTAGCACAAGGTTTACAAGTAAGCTAGGGCTGGTACGCCGTGACTTGCCCGCTGCTGATGATTAACTTGAAAGGAAAAGGATCTCGGATGTGGTGGACTGGGTGGACTATAACCAATATTATCTACGTGGCAACGTCTAACAGCTTCATTCAATTATTCGCAATCTTGACGCCGATAATCTTGGCATATCATAACCCAGCCAAAGACCGAAAACCGACGACAATCGCCAAAAAATTCTTCTATTAGTTCTACCCACTCTATCTTGCGGGACTAGCGGCGTTAAGAGCAGTTATCTAAAATTGTTGTTATCTCCACAAAATCTCAAACCAATTTACCACAATGTCAGAAACACAAAAACAAAAAAAAGACGCGATAACGTCCGAAACCTTCGAGACATCAACAGAATACTAAGCCGAAAACTTGGAGACACGCAAAAATACTTATCGCAGTCAATCAAAAATATCGAACTCGAACGCGATCGGTAGAAAAAACAAGTTGAAGAGTTAACTCGCGAACTACAAAACCAGAAGACGATTGACACCAAGGATTGAAATGAAAGGCTCAAGAATCGAACTTAAGGTCAGGTCTGGGCGACCCTGTATCGGTAGCCGAGGTCTCAATCTCTCGGTATGCCCTACCAACCATTTAAGGTTCCAACAGCACCAGCTCCTTCGATCGATATTATAACACTGGGGACTCATTATATAGCAACAGCGCAGAACCCCCCTAGCCCCCCTTGTTAAGGGGGGGACAAAAAACACCCGATCGCCCGCTCAGCAAGGGAAATAAACTCTTGCTCCCCCCGAAGCTTGGGGGGGTTGGGGGGGTAATTACATTGCACGTTCAGTCAATTTTGTCAAGACTTGATTCGATCGCTCGACAAACTCTTTCATCCCTTCAGCATCGAAACCCTTCTGGGCCATCAAAGCCAAGTCGTAAACGTGGTGACAAATCATGTTCGCCAACTGAGTTGACGGAGACTCGCCGCTGCCTTGAATAATCGCACCCTGACTCAAACTAGCCAGATTTTGAATCAGCGGGTGAGACGTATTCACCAGCAAAACGTGTTCTTCGGGGAATTCGGCCGCTTGCTGCTGCAAAAGCGCCGTCATGTCCCGCATCCGGCGCAAAGCTTCCGGCAAAAGTACGATCGCAGGTGGCGTCGCCTCCGCAGAGTCAGACTTCAAAGCTTCTGTGCGAATGTTCACTTTCGGCTTATTGAGAGCTTTTTGGAACATTTCTTTAACTTGTTCGCTGCGAGTCTTATTCGTCGCCGGATCGACAATTTCCGCTTCTTTCTCTTTGTCAATTAGCGTTTCGTCGATGTCGGAATCAACCCGGGAGAATTTGACATCTGAGTATTCTCGTTCCAAGAAACTAATAAAGTGCGTGTCGATGAAAGAATCCATAAACAGCACTTCTAAACCTTGGCTTTTGTGCATTGCCACGTAAGTTGCTTGAGACGCCGGATCTGTACAATAAAACACGCGATTTTCGTGGCGTTTTTGATTGCGTTCCAAATACTCTTTCAGCGTCGTGTAAGGCTGCGTCGAAGTAGAAGTTTCCGACTTCGGAGTTACATCTTGCCACAAATCTCCTTCCTCAGTTTGCACCTGAACTTCGGGCGTTACAGTTTCTGGCTTGTCCGCTGTTGGTTCGTAGGTGCTGCGGTAGATTAAAATATCTTCGACTTGCTTTTTGAACTTGTCATCGTTCAGAGTTCCAAACTTGACAAAAGTGCCGATATCTTGCCAGCAGCGGATGTATTCGTTGCGGTCGTCGCGGTAGAGTTCTTTTAGCCGATCGCCCACTTTTTTCGCAATATAATCAGCGATTCTCCGCACCGTGCGATTGCTTTGCAAAGAACTGCGAGAAACGTTCAGCGGAATGTCGGTACTGTCAATGACTCCCCGCAGCGGCATCAAGAATTTCGGGATAATTTCTTCGCAGTGGTCGCTGACAAAAACCTGATTGCAGAATAGCTTAATATTGCCTTGGGTAACATCGACATCCGGCCGCAGTTTGGGAAAGAAAAGAATTCCGTTAACAATGAAAGGATAATCTGTATTCAGGTGTACCCACAGCAGAGGCTCGTCTTGGAACGGGTAAAGGTAGCGGTACAGTTCTAAGTAATCTTCTTTTTGCAAATTGCTGGCTGAGTCCCGCCAAATTGCTTTGTGCTTGTTTAGTTCCTCTCCCTCAAATTTGATGGGAACTGGCATGAAATCGCAGTAAGTTTTGATTAACTGCTTGATGCGGCTGGGCTCTAGATATTCTTGTTCTTCATCTTGGAGTGTAAGAGTAATAGTAGTGCCGCGTTCGGTACGGGAGGATTCTGATAGTTCAAAAGCGGGGGAACCGTCGCAAGACCAGTGTACTGCTTGGGAGCCTTCTTGGTAAGAAAGAGTATCAATCTCTACTTTCTGAGCGACCATGAAAGAAGAGTAGAAACCGAGGCCGAAGTGACCAATAATTGCGTCGTCGCCGTTGCCTTGGTATTTTTGAATAAATTCTTCTGCGCTGGAGAAAGCGACTTGGTTGATGTATTTTTTTACCTCGTCGGGGGTCATGCCGATCCCGTTATCGGAAATAGAGAGGGTTTTGTTTTCTTTGTCAATGGCAATGTTGATTTGCGGTTCGCCAATGTCGTCGCTGTATTCGCCGGAACGGGAAACCATTTTGAGTTTTGCAATGGCATCGACGGCGTTAGAAATTAGTTCCCGCAAGAAGACTTCGTGGTCGGTGTATAGGGACTTTTTGATGATCGGGAAAATATTCTCGGTATGGATTGAGATTGTTCCCTGTTCTAAAACTGTCATAATTTTTCTCTGTGATGACTGCTAATTGCTGAGAAATAGCTATTTAATGATTTTCGGCGATCGTGCTCTCTTCTGCAAAAGGGATTACCCTAAAAAGATGATTCGGTTTCCCTCACCATAATTGAGCGAGAAGCCAATGGCTTACATCATGGGGAGGAACGCGGCGGCGGTTTCAACCGCCCTCAATATGCTAGAATTAAATTGCAAATAAGAACAACCATCTACGTGAAGAAGTGTTTTATTAAGGAGAAACCCCTGAGTTATCTCGTCTCGGCATGACCGTAGCCTGGGTAAACAAGTAATGGTGAACATGGAGCGTACCTATCTGGCGTTGTGATGGACTCCGAAAGTAAAACAAAAGTAAGCGCAATTGCAATACCTCTGGTAATGGTAGTTGTTTTGAGCGTGTAGAGGTGATTTGTCAGCACCTGTAAGACCTCCATTATAGTCTTATGAATCCCCGTCTATGAAAGGGCTGGGGAGATGTCAAATAGTAGCTCACAAAGGCAACCGCAGCAGGAAAGTAGCGCCTTGCCCCAATTCGCTGCTGGCGCTGAGGCTGCCACGATGTGCCCGGGCTATGGTTTGGGCGATCGCCAATCCCAGTCCCGAACCGCCGGTATTGCGGGATCGATCGCTGTTGACTCGGTAGAATCGATCGAATATTCGCTCTAAATCTGCAGCCGCCATCCCAATACCGGTATCTTGAACCTGAACGATCGCCTCCTGGTGGCTGCAATCTAAAATAACTGTTACTTTTCCCCCAGCCGGAGTGTATTGAATGGCATTAACAATTAAATTAGCAACCAAACGGTAAAGTCGATCGGCATCGCCGACAACATTTAATTGCTGCTGTACGCGGATGGACGATGTTAGGGCTACCTCGGAGGCGATCGCCAAAGCTGCCAATTCCTCTACTAAATCGCTAACCAGGTCATTCAAACAACAAAGCTGAGGGCGATCGGCGATCGCTTGAGAGTCCATCCGCGCCAACAGCAACAAATCAGCCACTAACTGAGTCAATCTGCGGTTTTGCCGCTCTACAGTTCGCAAAATTTCCCGCGCTTCTTTTTCATCCAATTCAGACATCAAAAGCGCTGATTCTACTGTTGCTTGGGATGCCGCTAAAGGCGTCCGCAATTCGTGGGCAGCATCCGCTGTAAACTGTTGGATTTGTCGGTAGGAAGAATAAATGGGTTTCATTGCCAATCCAGCCAGCCACCAACTAGAAAAGCCTACCAAAATTAACGCAGTCGGCAATCCCAACTTTAAAATTAATTTGACTGTACTGAGATAATCGTTGAAGTCTTGCAAGCTCCGCCCCACTTGAAAATATCCCCAATTTTCGTGATTTTGGGTGTGCAGCGATACAGAAATTTGGTGATAACTATTGCCTTGGATGTCAGTGATTGTTTGCCACTGTTGTGAGTTAAATATCGGTGGTAATTCTTCTGGATAAGCGCCGGCTGTCGCAATCAAATTTCCTGAATTATCAAATAAACGGATATAGTAAAAGCTTTGGTTGATAGCGCTTAAAATATGGCGTTCTGGCAACTGTTTTTTAATGCCGTTAACTCCAATTACGCGGAGGTTGGGCAAAAGTTCGTTTACTATTGGTTCCAGGCGTCCGGGCTGCTGCAATTTGAGTTCTAGGCTGTCGTGTAGCGTCCCGGCTACTGATTCTAATTCGCGGTCTATGGCTACCCAGTGAGCGTGGGCGATCGCCTTATATACGCCAAATCCCAACAAGCTTAAAATCAAACCCATTACAGCCGCATAGGAAATGGCTAATTGCCAGCGAGTCCGGTTAAATAGTTTATTTTGATTCATTTTAACTGAGATTTTATATAATTGTTAAGAACAGGCAAGATGCCTGTTCCACAAAATTTAATTTTACTCGTTTTTACTCGTTCCCCGGCAGAGCCTGGGCACGCATATCCGGAGGCTAGGCCTCCAATTTACTCGTTTACTCGTTCCCAGGCTCTGCCTGGTAACGCAGATCCGGAGGCTCTGCCTCCAATTTTCATGGAATCTCTTCGAGGCAGAGCAAGAATGAAATCGCTTTCCCGGCTATTGCTGGAAGTTAATTTTCATGTTTTAGGAGTTCTGCATATTCGCTCATTCCGAGTTCCGCAAGTTGTCGGTCTTCTTCGGCAAATTCGCTGTAGAGTGTGGCTAAGTTACTTTCATCTACTGCTAGATTAGTAACTAATCTGGCACGAAATTTCAGAAATGCAATAAATTGAAATACTTGTTTGAGTTGTTCGAGATCGAGCTTTTCTAACTCTTGTTGGATTAAATCTTTCATGGCAGTTATTTTTGTATTCGACTTTCTATATTATAGCCAGATACTGGAAATGAGATATAATCCTCCCGCCGTTGCCCCAGCTTTAATTTCTCATGCGGTATCCGACGCCGTGTACGGTTTCAATTAAATTCGCGCAGCCAACTGATTCGAGTTTGCGCCGCAGCAAGCGCACTTGAGCGGCTACTACATTGCTAAAGGTATCCGCAGTTGCTTCCCATAGCTGATTCCTAATTTGGTCGGTGGTGACAATTTGGTTCGGATGTTTCATAAAATATTCTAACAGGTGAAATTCTTTGTTTGTCAGCGAAATTATCTGGTTTTTGCCGTTGCGTTCGAGATGACAAGCAGTGCGATTTCCGCAGTCGAGAACTAGATTTCCTACCTGTAGCTGTTGCGGTTGGATTTGGGGCGATCGCCTTTGCAAAGCCCGCAATCTTGCTAACAGTTCCGCCATCCCAAAAGGTTTAACTAAATAATCGTCAGCCCCGGCATCTAGTCCCGCAACTTTATCTTCCATTCGGTCTTTTGCTGTTAGCATCAAAACGGGCAGTGCGCTATGTTTAGCACGCAATCTCCCCAGCAGTTCCAATCCTGACAATCCTGGTAGCAACCAGTCAAAAATAGCCAGATTATATTGCGTCCACTGGCTGTCTAAATATTCCCAAGCTTCACTGCCATCCAAAGCCCAATCAACTATATATTTTTCCTGCTTTAAAGTGCGCTCGATCGCTTTTCCTAAATCTGGCTCGTCTTCAACTAGCAAAACTCTCATAACTCTAATTTATAGCGGTAAATCCTTATACATTGTTAGCGGCAGCATCTACCCCACATCTAAGATCGCATACTGACATGAAATCAGCATGAAATTTTATGACCCAAACTAATTGGATTGCAAGCCCCCGGATTCATTCCAACGCGCAGGCTGACTGACGGGAATAAATCTAAAATCTAAAATCTAAAATCTAAAATCGATTGACTTCGCAGGAAAAGATAGCAGTTGACAATTATTGACAATAAGTTGGAAATGTCTTATACTCAAATGCAATCAAATTTTTGAGAATAATTATCAAGAAGTATGGCAGACTTATCCGATCGTCCCGCCATGAAAAAGCCGGGGCGCTGGAGTCGCCGCCAACTGCTACAGCTAGGAATAGCTGGTGCTGGGGTAGCGGGCAGCGCGATCGCATTGCAAAATTTCACCCAAAAACGATCGGCTGTGGCGAGAGTACCGCCAATGCCCGCAGATGCAGTCACCGTCAGCAATATCAACCCGATGCAAATTGCGCGGGATTTTGATTACGGCACGGTGACGCGCGAAAACGGGCGCACGGTACGCGAATTTCGCCTGGAAGCTAATACTTCGATCGTCCAACTTAACAGCGCGGTCACTTTCAACACCTGGAACGTGAACAATCGCGTGCCGGGGCCGACATTGAGGGCAACTGAGGGCGATCGTATCCGCGTCATTTTTTATAACAAAGCCGGACATTCTCATTCGCTGCACTTTCACGGCGTTCATACCAGCGAAATGGATGGCGTTAAACCAGTGAAAAACGGTTCGGTATTTATTTATGAATTCGATGCCAATCCCTACGGATTGCATCTATATCACTGCCATATTGAGCCCGTAACTCGCCATATAGGTAAAGGACTCTATGGAATGTTCATCATCGATCCGCCAAAACCCCGCCCTCCCGCCGATGAAATCTTGTTAATCATGGGAGGATACGACGTAAACGACGACGAAAAAAACGAACTTTACGCTTTTAACGGGTTGCCCAATTATTACATGAACAACCCGATCCCTATTTACCGAAATCAGCTAATCCGGCTGTACGTTCTCAACCTGATTGAGTACGAAGCAGCAGTTACTTTTCACCTGCACGCCAACTTTTTTGACGTATATCGCACGGGAATGACTTTGACTCCCAGTGAAAGAACCGATGTAATCACAATGGGAGTAGCTGAACGGCATATTTTAGAATTTACCTACGGCTACGCTGGAAAATTTATGTTTCATCCCCATCAAGATGCGATCGCCGAAGCAGGCTGCATGGGGGTATTTGAAGTCATCGCTTAACCCAAACCCTGCTACCGCGGTGCGCCGATTCAAATAAAGAAAGTATGAAATTATTTGACAAGGTCGATCGCAAATAGGTAGAATGAATAGCTCCCAAATAATTGAGAATCTTTCTTAATAACTTGTGAGCCAAAATGCACATAACGTAAAAATTAGCAACTGCCATGTTATCAACTTTTCGTTTATTACCGACCGCCGCTGCTACAGCCATCCTCGTTGCTCTGGCTGGTTGCGTTTCCCCCACAGCCAGCAACACCGGCAGCACCGCCTCACCGGGCGCCTCACCCGCCGCGATTCCCGCAGCCACAAGCGGTCACAGCGGGAATCACGGAGGAAAGCCCGGCATTAACATCAATACTGCCATTCTTTCGGAGTTAGATAAACTCGAAGCCAAGTTAGGAATACCAGCACTTTCTAACAAAATTCAAGCCAGCCGCCCTTACGGAAAAGTCGAAGAATTGGTTTCAAAAAATGTCATTACTCAAGCCCAATTCGACCAAATCAAAGACTTGGTAACTATTGAGGATATCGTACTCACAGGCGAAGCCAAAGATGTAGACTACATGACTAAACTCGGCTTGATGAAAGGGCATCTTATCGTGGCCCAAGAACTCTTGGATCAAGGCAAACCCGACCAAGCAGAACCGCACATCGGGCATCCAGTAGAAGAAATTTATGCCGATGTGGAAGATCAGCTAAACGAGCGTAAAATTCCCGAATTTAAGGCTACTTTAATTAAATTGCAGGATTTAGTTAAAGCAGGCGCAAAAGATCCGGCTCAAGTGAATGCGGAATTTACCACATCGATGCAAGCTGTAGATGGAGCAATTGCCGCTCTTCCCGAAGCGCAGCGCAAAGATCCGAAATTCGTGCTGCAAGTGATTAACGGCTTGCTAGATACAGCTAATTCCGAATACGGAGCGGCAGTTGCTAACGGCAAAATTTCCGCAATTATTGAATACCAAGATTCGCGGGGTTTTGTCATGTACGCGGAAACGCTGTACAAAGATATCGCCGAACAAGTGGCTAAAACTAGCCCGGAAACCGACAAAGCAATTGTTGCCAACATGACTGAACTTAAGACAAGTTGGCCAAGTGCGATCGCGCCTGCCGCCCCTGTAAAAACCACCGAACAAGTCACCCAGCTAGTTAAAGCGATCGAGAACGACAGCCAAAAAGTTCTCAAACCCGCCTCTTAAAAAAGTTAACTGAAACCACGGTAATTGGTAAAAAATTTACCAATTACCTCCCGATATTACCTCAACTAAAAACATGAATTTTAGCGAAGCATTGCCCACATTTGTAATTACTCTCCGCGAAGGAGTCGAAGCCGCCTTAGTTGTCGGAATCGTTCTCGCTTGCCTCAAAAAGTCGGGACAAAGTTATTTAAGTCCTTGGGTTTTTGGGGGTGTTGGAGTTGGACTTATTGCCAGCGCTTTGATAGGTGTACTGTTCGGCTGGACTATTCAAATTTTGTCCGCATCCAATCAGCCTTTTGCACCAATTATGGAGTCGCTGCTAGAGGCAACCTTTGGGGTTATAGCAATAGCAATGCTGAGCTGGATGCTGATTTGGATGACCAAGCAAGCGCGATTTATGAAAGCCGAAGTTGAAGGCGCCGTAAGTGCTGCTTTAACCCAAAATTCTCATGCCGGCTGGGGCGTATTTAGTTTAGTTTTGATTGCCGTTTTACGCGAAGGATTTGAAACCGTTTTGTTTGTCGTTGCCAAGTTTCAACAAGGGATTATGCCAGCGATTGGTGCTTTGGCGGGCATTCTCTCAGCCACCGGACTTGGTGTCCTGCTGTTTAAATGGGGAGTCAAAATTAATATCCGCCTGTTTTTCAAATATATGGGCATTTTATTGCTCTTCATTGTAGCAGGCTTAGTGGTATCAACTTTGGGACTTTTTGACAGCGCGGTGAATATTTTATCGCAAGCAAATCGCGAATCAGCCGCACTGTGTTTCTATTACGAAAGATTTGCCAAAGTGCACTCTTGCATTCTCGGGCCAATGGTCTGGAATACCTCGAAACTGCTACCAGAAGACAAGTTTCCCGGTTTGCTGTTGAGTGCGTTGTTTGGCTACACGGATAAGCTCTATGTCGTGCAGGCGATCGCCTATTTCGTCTTTTTAATTACTGTCGGGGGCATCTACTTCCAAAGTCTGGCAGGTAGAGTTTTCTTCTCCTTCAAAAAAAGACAGGCAACGAAATAGGAAATAAAGTGCGATCGCCATAAATGGTGCATCGATCTAATCGAGTATAATTCGTAAAAATTGACCCGATTACCATCAAGGATTTTTATGATTTGCTTAGCAATTACTTCGGTTTTAGTCAACTCGGGAATGCCTAGTTGGAACTGGCTGCAAATTATCATCGTAGTTTCCTATTATGCAATTCCCACAATGCTAGTTTATGCCCTTTACAAAGGGCGAGATATCCCCTTTCAGTGGATGTTCCTGGTATTTGGAGCTTTCTTCGTCACCTGCGGCACAATCCACGTCATAGAAACATGGTATGTTTGGTTTCCTCAATCTTTAGTGTCAGAGTTCATGAAAGCAATTACAGCTTTCGTAGCCGGAAGTTCAGTTTTGTTGCTATTAACATTGATGCCTTTTGCACTGGCACTTCCCAGTCCTGCAAAGCTAGAAGCCGCCAACTTAGCATTAGGAAATGAGATTGCAGAACGCCGTAAAGCGGAGGCAGCACTTGCTGAACTAGCAGAAGTATTAGAACAGCGAGTGAAAGCAAGAACAGCCAAACTTTCCATAGCAAATGCTTCTTTAAGTAAAGAAATTTTAGAACGAAAAGAAGCCAAAAGAGCCCTGCTACAATCTGAGTTGCAACTGAGAGAAAAAGCCCAAGAACTAGAACTAGCTTTGCAACAACTCCAGCAAACCCAAGCTCAATTAGTACATACCGAAAAGTTATCAGCTTTGGGAGAACTGACAGCAGGAATTGCCCACGAAATTAACAATCCCATCAACTTTATTCATGTAAATATCGCCTACGCCCGCAATTATGTTGAAGATTTATTGCGGCTAGTCAATTTATATGACAAATATTATCCCAATCCAGCAGCAGAAATCCAAGAAGAAATTGAGAAAGTAGAACTCAATTTTTTAAGGGAAGACTTGCCAAAACTCCTTTGTTCAATGAAGGTAGGAACTGACAGAATCTGCGTGATTGTTTCGTCGATGCGCAATTTTTCGCGTTTAGACACAGACGGTATGAGTTTTGCTTCCATTCACGAAGGAATCGACAGTACCCTGCTAATTCTCCAGCACCGACTGAAAGAAAATGGCACCAGCCCTGCTATCCAACTGATTAAAGAGTACGGCGATTTACCGCTGGTTGAATGTTATGCAGGGCAACTAAATCAGGTATTCATGAACATTATCAGTAATGCCATTGATGTTTTGCGAGACACTTCTAATTCGCCTGTTTTGAATAGCGAGAGAAGCTGTCCTAGCATTCAGATTAGCACAGAAGTGGCGGAAGGCGATCGGGCAATCATCCGCATTTCCGACAACGGCCCTGGCATGACTGAAGAAGTCAAAGATAAAATATTTAATCACTTTTTTACCACAAAACCCGCCGGTAAAGGAACGGGTTTAGGGTTATCAATTAGCAGCCAAATTGTTCGAGAAAACCACTGTGGCTGCTTGGAGTGCCTTTCGGGACTTGGAGAAGGGACGGAATTTGTAATTTCGCTGCCAATAACGCAGAAGCGCCTTGAAACTAGCAGATTAGTGGAAATACCGTAGGCAGTTTGAATTGCCAATGGTAGATTTGAAATTGCAATTTGAACTAATTGATTCAAATTTTTGACAATTTAAATTATTAACACTGGATTAATCAATCAGCTATCTATTGATTGAAGGTAAAACGACCGTCAACTTTTTCTCCGTTAATATCCGCAGTAACTTTCACGGGATAACTTCCTGCATCTTTGCCGGGAAACACCACAGCGTAATGTTTGCCCTCAGCATCATACTTGAGAGCTAGGGTTTGCTGTTTTCCATTCGGCAACTGCACTTGAGCCGTCACTTTGGCGTTAGCAACTGGTTCCTTTTTATCCCCTTTTTGCAAAAAAACATCTAAATGAGTTCCCGTAGCTTCTTTTTCAGGTACAAACTCTAAATAGTAAGCTCCAGACTTTACCACTTGCCCCCCTTTAGTTGCTGTTGCAGGAGCCGAAGACGCAGGTTGAGAGGCAACAGGAGGGGAGGCTGGAGTGCTATTTTGATCGCTTGCTTGGTCGCCTTTACTGCAAGCTCCCAAAAACAGCAATCCCACACTGCCTAGAACAATTAAATTTGATTTGAGCGATTTCATTGGTTTGACTCCTTGCTGACTGACACTAATTAGAAAATATCACACATTAACTACCTTGGCGTCTTCAACAGCGGCCTGAGGTTCTTGAGGTCGTAAAAACTTACCAAATTGAGCATACAAAGCTGGCAAAACTAACAGTGTCAAGGCTGTAGAAGTAAATAATCCGCCTAAAACTACTACTGACAGCGGTTGGAGGATTTCTTTGCCTGCCCCCCCTTCTAAGACTAAAGGTGCTAAACCCAAAGCTGAAGTTAAAGCGGTCATCAGGATGGCGTTGAGCCGTTCCATCGAGCCTTTAACAATAGCTTCCTTAAAAGGCATTCCCTCGGCAAATTTAGTGTTGTAGTTGTCTACTAATAACAAGCCGTTGCGGGTGGCAACGCCAAATAAAGTGACAAAGCCAACTAAAGAAGCTACAGAGATGATGCCGCCCGTCAAAGCTACCGCAATTACTCCTCCCACTAATCCGATCGGCAAATTAATCACGATCGTAGCAGTTGAAGCGATAGACTTGACGGACAAGTACATCAATACTGTAATTACCAAAAAGGCGATCGCACTAAATATCATAATATTTTGCGAAGCTCTTTGTTCTGCTTCAAATTGACCGCCGTACTGGATAAAATAGCCAAAAGGCAACTCGACCTCTCGTTTTACTTTAGCTTGAATTTCATTCACAACCGATCGCAAATCCCTACCTTTAGCATTAGCCGCCGCCACAATCAACCGGGAAACATTCTCGCGGTTAATCGTATTTGGCCCCGTACCGTATTTAACAGTCGCAACTTGGGCGAGGGGAATCTTGTTACCGCTGGGAGTATCAACCAACAAATTCTGAATAGTTTCTAGGTTGTTTCTAGCTTCAGGCTGCAACCAAACAACTAAGTCAAAAGTTTGCTGCACCTCCAAAACTTGAGAAACAACTTTGCCGTTTAAAGCTGTCTCAATTATTTCAGAAAGCTCTCCGATTTTCAAACCGTATCTACCCGCAGCTTGACGGTTAAACTTAATTTGAATTTGTGGCACTGGCACCTGCGGTTCGAGTTGCAAATCCACAATTCCGTCAACGGTTTTCATTTGCTCTTCAACTTGGGCACCGATGATGCGAAGTTGATCCAAATCCGGGCCAAAGATTTTGACAGCAATCTGACTTCTGACACCAGATAAAACCTCATCCATCCGGTGAGAAATAAAACCGCCGATATTTGGTGCAACTCCCGGCAATTTAGCAAATTCCTGCCGCAGCGACTCCAAAGTTTTCGGCCTGTTTTTCATCCCAGCCTCGCTCAAACCGATATCAATGTGAGCTAAATTGACTCCCGCAGCATCAGCATCTCCCGGAGCTCTGCCCGATCGCACTTGCACGTATTCAAACCTGCTATCATCCTTAAGTGCATCTTCAATAGCAAAAGCCGCGCTATCTGTTGTCTCCAAAGACACCCCCGGATAAAGCAGAATAGTATTCACCAAAGTTTGCTCCTGAAACTCCGGCAAAAACACCCGTCCAAAGGATGGCAAAATAATTAATGTAGCCACCATGCTAGCAGCAGCTAAAGCTAAAATAATCCCCGAATAGCGCATTGAAAAATTTATCAAAAAATGATATATTTTTTTGCAAACTCTCGGCAGCCAAGGTTCCGCAGCACTCATGCGTTTGTTAGGCAACAAAATAGCGCAAAGGGCCGGAGATATTAACAGTGATTCCAGACTAGAAATTACAACAACTACCAAATAAGTAATCCCCATCGGCGTAAAAATCCTACCTTCTACACCGGGCAAAGTAAAAATTGGCGAAAACACCACAATGCCAATAACAGTCGCTCCAATTAAAGAATCGCGCACCTCTTGACTGCCGTCAAAAATCACATCCATCACCGGACGTGGATGAAGAGAAGACGTATTTTCTCTCAAATTGCGGTAGGTATTTTCCGCATAGACGATCGCATCGTCGATCGCAGTGCCGATCGCCACCGACAAACCCCCCAAAGTCATCGTATTCAGCCCCAGCCCCAGCCAATTCATCGCCAGCAAACCCAACAGCCAAGTCAGAAAGAAATCCAGCAAAACAACCGTCAGAGTGCGCCAATTCATCAAAAACGGGATGAGAATAAGGGTGACAATGATACTACCTTCAACTAAAGCCGATCGCACATTTTCCACCGAGGAATTAATATATTCTTCCTGTCGAAAAGTCACAGTAACTTTAATATCTTTTGGCAGAGCTTGCTGCACCTCAGCCATTGCTGCCTCAACCGCTTTAGTTACCGTCGGAGTATCAGCAACTGGCTGTCTGTTTACCATCACAATCACAGCTTTTTTGCCGTTAAAACTGCCATCGCCCCGCTTGATAGCAGCACCAATCTTGACATCAGCTACATCAGCAATTCTGACGGGTGTTCCGTGGCGAGAGTCGATCGCCGATTGCTGCAAATCTTCCAGAGACTCAATCCGCCCCACCCCCCGGATTAAAGTTTCTCGATCCGGCGTAATTAAATACCCCCCCGGCGCATTAACATTCGCAGCAGCAGCCGCTTCGGCAACTTGCTGCAACGACACATTAAAAGCTTTCAACTTAGCAGGTTCTACTAATACTTGATACTGCCTTTCTTCGCCGCCGTAAGCCACCACTTGAGCAACGCCCGTCACAGCTAGAAGGCGATTTGTGACTTGCCAATCAACCAGACGGCGCACTTCCATCAAAGGAGTAGTTTCCGAGGTAAAAGCATAGGTAATCACCAGGCCGACTGGAGAAGTTGTAGGAGAAATTTGCGGTGTTTCTACCCCAGCAGGGAGTTTGCTTTGAGCTTGCTGCAACCGTTCTGTTATCAACTGCCGCGCTTGATAAATTTCAGTTCCCCAATCAAAGATTACCTTAACCGAAGAAAGCCCCACAGCGGAAGACGATCGCACTGCTGTTACCCCAGGAGTTCCGTTAATCGCACTTTCGATCGGTAGTGTTACCAAAGACTCGATTTCTTCCGGTGCCAGACCCGGTGCTTCCGTCTGAATTTCGACTTGCGGGGGTGCAAAAGGCGGGAAGACATCAAGGGACATTTGGGGGATGATATACAATGTCCAAAGACTAATAATAATGGTGGCGATAACGACTAGCCAGCGGCGGTTAATTACCCATCTAAGAATAGTGCTGAACATTTTATGATTTTATAGAGGTGATGACTATTAGCCACCGTTGGGTGATCGACCATTTAACAATAAAATTTAGCCGATATTAAAGGCTCCGGCTGCCCTAGCTTTCCCCGCGATTCCTTGGCTGAACAGTGTTAAATAGTCATTCAATTTAGCTTGACACCCAAAAATGAAATTAGGATGAAATCTTTTAACTTCCAACCCGGATTCATAACTCATGTAAAATCTAAAATCTAAAATCTAAAATCTAAAATGATATAACCTGTATTGCTATTTTTGACAATGCAGCTTACAATAGTTATTATGCAAGCACCAAAACACTACTCGCACGCCCCAATCACCGAAGCCTTGATTGATATACAAGTTAAACTTCCACCAGAAGTTAAACTTGACAATTTGGCGCAGGTGTACTCCAGCATTCAGGCTGAGTATCCTCAGCGTGAAGAGGTGTTACTTTTTCAGGGACAAATGATGGCAGGTGCTAGTGTTGGGGCAACAGCCAGCCAATCTCCAATTGGCTATATAGCCTCCCGCGGCGACCAAAAACAAATTCTTCAACTGCGTTTAGATGCTTTCGCATTCAGTCGGCTTGCCCCTTACGACTGTTGGGGAAATTTTCGGGATGAAGCAAAGCGACTGTGGAATATCTATCACTCGCTGACACATCCAGAAGCAATTGTTCGTTTAGCACTCAGGTATATTAACAGGCTAGATATTCCTTTACCGATTGGCGATCTCAAAGAGTATTTGAGGACATTTCCGGAAGTTGCCCCTGACTTGCCACAAGGATTAAGTGGCTACTTTATGCAGCTACAAATTCCGCAAGAAAACTTGGGAACAATGCTGGTTATTAATCAAGCAATAGTTCCACCTCCCACACCAGATTGTGTTTCTATAATATTGGATTTAGACCTATTTTTGGAAGGGTATATTCCTCATGATGAAATAGGGCTTTGGCACATTTTAGAACAAATGCACGAACAAAAAAACATAGCTTTTGAAGCTTGCATTACAGAACGCATAAGGGAGTCGATTAACTGATGGCTACAATTACCCCCCTACATCCTAAGGGCGTTTCACCATCACCAAAATTGCTGGTGTTAGAGCCAAAACCCACAGCTCAATTACAAAGTCCTGAAGGCCGAAAACTTGCAGCACTAGCTGATGAAGTGTTGCGGAATTTAACAGTTGTCAAACAATACTTACAAACTCTAGAAAGCATTGGCGAAATAGACTGGCAGCCAGTACCGCCAAAGCGTTCGGAACGAGTAATGATGCGTGCTCAGTTCAAAGGGCGTAAAAAACCTCTGCCGTATATTTTCGATGAAGAATGATCGTAGAACCTTTCTGGGTGCAGGTCAATGAATCGACTCTCAGGCAAGGTGATTACCTGCCTGGGTGTCTCGTACCAATACCAGTATTTGACCCAACAAATTTTGGAAAAAATAGTGAAATTAAAGACGTACAAATAGAAGTTAATGAACTCGATCTAATTGTTCTCACCCACAGCTGCGATCTGGATAATAAAAAAGTAGCTCAGGTAGTGCTGTGTGTAATTTACCCTATTTCAGAATTTGAGGAAAATAACGAAGCATTTAAGAAAAAAGGACAATGGAATGAAGTTTTAAAAGGGAGGACAGAAGGTTTGCACCTGCTGGCATCACCAACGAACCCAGATAATAACAAAGAATCACTGGTTGTAGATTTTAGAGATATCCAAACCTTGCCTTACGAATATGTGTTGAAACACGCTAGTAATTTAAACGATCGCTGGCGATTAAAATCTCCTTACCTAGAACACTTTTCTCAGGCATTTGCACGTTTATTTATGCGAGTTGGTTTACCATCGGCTATTCCGCGTTTTTAAGTCATTTTATGTAGGTTATAATTGCTAGACTAAACAAAATTTTTACTTTAAACTCTTGGCTTCTGTCTCCTGACTTTTAACGCGATGGTTGTCATCCCGCAGTGACAATTCATCTACTGTACTCGCGTTTAATGTCGGTGCAGAGACAGAAAAATTATTGTTTCCAGAATCCGCTGCTATTGCTGGCAATTTGCGCCGATTTCCCCACAACACGCCGGCTGTGAAAGTTAGAAATGCGATCGCAACTCCTCCCCCTATCCCCGCCCACCATAAAGACACGGGTAAATTATTAAAATTAACCTCTGTTACCTTTGGAGTTACCTTTTTCTTTTCCTCGTCTTTTGAGGGCTTGCTGCCGCCCCGCAAAGATTGTGCGTAGAGTTGAGGTGCTCGCTGCGTTACTATCAAATCTCCCTCGAATAAACCCCTCTTCACTTCAACTAAATCTCCGGCCGTTTGACCGAGTTCAATTTCAACAGCTTGATAAGCATTGCCATTTTGGACGTAAACGGTTTTTTTACCGCTAACATCCACTACCGCCGCACTCGGAATTGCTAAAATATTTGTGGCAGTTTTGTCGGTTAAAATCTCCAACTCAGCAAACAGTCCTGGCTTTAATTCACCGTTAATATTATCTAGTTCTGCTTTCACGGGAACAACCCGCGTTTCTCCTGACACGGATGACCCAATTAAGGCGATTTTTCCCTTGAAAGTGCGATCGGGTAAATTAGCGACTTTTACCCTGACTTCTTGACCCTGTTTTACTTGATTCAGGTCTTTTTCATAAATATTGGCTGTGGCAAAAACGCGGCTGTCATTTAACAGACTCATCAACGGTTTTTCAGCGTTTACTGACTCTCCTGGGGTGATTTCGCGATCGGCTACCGTCCCCGAAATCGGAGCAACTACGGTAACGAGTCCTCGATCGTTGGCAACAGTTCCTAATTGTTGGAGCCGCGCTTGATAGGCTGCGTCAGCCAAGCGAATGCGCGACTGAGCGACTTCGACGGCAGTTTTGCCGCGTTTGAGTTGGTTCTCGGCTTCTAGGACTTCCCGGCGGCTCTGAGCTCTGGTAAGTTGAGCTTTTGCTTCTGCTACTCGGCCTTGAGATTCCCGCAATTCCCGCATAGGGAGGTCTACTTCGGCTTGTTTAATTTCGGTTTGGGATTTGATAACTTCAGGACGGCTTTTTGCCTTAGCAACAGCGGCTTTTGCTTCGGCGAAGTGGGCTTGCGATTCCAGCATTGTGCGCCGCGCGATCGCTCCTGATGCCGCTAATTCTTTGTCGCGATCGAACTGTTCTTTAGCAATAGTTAATTCTGTTTCGGCCCGCGCTATTTCGGCCCGCGCTATTTCAACTTGACGTTGATAGTTTTCTTTAGCCGCTTGCACAACTGAACGCTTGTTTACTAATTCTTGTTCTCGCTGGTACTGCTTAGTTACCGCTGTCAATTGGGTTTGGGCTTGGGCGATTTCTGCTGCGGATATTTGAAGTTGGCGATCGTAATTTTCTCGTGCTAGTTTGAGATCGCCTTTCGCTTGCTGCAAATCAGCCTCAGCTTCCGCACGTTTCGAGAGAGATTCCACGCGCAATTGCCCTAATTCTGAACTAGATAAAACAGCAAGGGCTTGACCTTTAGAAACTTTGTCGCCCGGTTGGACTAACAATTCTACCGCCGTACCGCTAACCGGAGCCCGAACCTCTACTTTTTGGTTTGGCAAAGTTTCAATTTGTCCTGTAGTTTTAATGCCCACAGCCAATCGCTGAGCTTTCACTGACTCAACTTTAATTCCGATCCGCTTCGATGTTTCCGCATCAACAGAAATAGCGGCTGGAATTTGAGTTGTTTCGCCGCTTTGGTGAAATTCATTTCCGTGGCCAGCGTGGGCAAAAACGGCGGCGCCAGAGGTGAGGAATGCGAGGCTCAGGAGCAACCCAGAAACGCGGCAGAGCTTTATTGGGGAGGCGAAATAGTGGCAAGATTGCATGATTGAGTAGGGGCGAATCTGAACTCACAGCTCAGTTTTGCAGATAAATATGAAATCAGGATGAAATAGTCAATGCCGGGGCGGGTTTCTCAGGCTTTTTCACTTACCATTTATATTCGGGTGAACCCGCCCCTACAGATATTGCGATAAATTTATCCACCCCGTCACTACTGTTTATACCAAGCTTGCCGCCACTGTTTCATTTGCTCAATTTCTTGCTTTTGCGAAGTCAGAATTTCTTGAGCTAATTTCTTCATTTCCGGCCGTTTTGACTTCTTCAAAGCATCTTCAGCCATCACTAAAGCTCCTTCGTGGTGAGGAATCATCGCATTGATAAATCGCAAGTCAAATTGGTCGTCAGCAGCCCCTAAATCCATGCTCATCATCATGTTTTGCATTTGTTCGGGAGTCATTGCCATCATGTGACCCATTTGAGAGTGATAAGCCATTGGCGTACTGCTGGCTTTGGCATACCAAGCTTTTCGCCACTCTTTCATTTGATTGATTTCGCGGTTCTGAGCAGCAATAATGTTATTTGCTAGTTTTTTCATTTCCGGACGTTTGGATTTATTGAGTACCTCTTTTGCCATGTTTACAGCACCTTGATGGTGTACTGTCATCCCATCAATAAATCGCAAATCGTAGTCGGCATCAGCCGGGCCTAAATCCATTGACATATTGTGATTCATGCCATGATTCATGCCACCCATGCCGCCGCCTTGTGCCATGTCTTGCTTATTGTTTGCTTCGGTTGCAGCCGTAACATTTGGGGCTTGAGTTTCGCTGGAAGGGGCTTTTGAACAAGCTGCAAGCACTCCGCTGGTTAAAGCGGCTGCGGCGGTCAATATCAGGGCTGCAAAGCCTGTTTTTAATGAAATTGGTTTCATAGATTTTATATGCTTAAAACGGCGATTTATCTTCAGCTTTCCACTTATAAATGAAATTAGGATGAAATTTTCGCCTCGGAATTGTAAAGAATTATTGCTGTGCCGTCGATCGCACTCAAATTTAAAATTTACAGGACTGACAACCGAATTATGTAGGGTGCACAGTGCGCGCCTTACCCCTATGGGTAGCGTGTCAAACCACTTTTTTGAGAATTTCTGATTTATTTCGCAATTCCCCTTGACCGAAAGCATCCAGGATACAAGCCCCCGGATTCATCCGTCCAGAAATAAAAAACCTGTATCCGATGAAAC